>JBBIHL010000276.1:0-4684 GCA_037447075.1 Candidatus Eiseniibacteriota bacterium
CCACCACCTCCTGGGCCTGGGGGCGCCCCCCGGTCACGGCCACGCCGGGCGGGCCCGACAGGATCACGGCCGGGAGCATCCGGGAGAACTGCTCGATCTTGTTCTTGTCCGGGTCGCGCACCGAGAGGCGCAGGAGCACCTCCGGCGGGTCCACCGGTGGCGCGAGCGGCCCCCAGCACGACGAGTGCCCGACCAGCTCGGCGTGGGTCGCGCCGAACGTGAGCCCGAGCCGCTTCCAGAACAGCTCGGCGAAGCCGCGCGCCTTGTCCGCGGCGTCCGGGCCCGAGACGATCAGCCCGCCGCTCCCCTTCCAGCCGTCGGCGTAGGAGGCGCTCACCTTGAGCGACGCGGGGGCCGGCCGGCCCTTCACGCCCCACACGCGCACGCGGTCCTTGCCCTCCTGCGCCAGGCGCACGCTGGCGAAATCGGCCACCACGTCGGGGGTGACGTAGCTGCGCGGGTCGCCCATCTCGTAGACCAGCTGCTCCTTCACCGTGCGCACCGTCACGGCGCCGCCCGTCCCCGCGTGCTTGGTCACCACGAACGAGCCGTCGGGGGAGGCCTCGAGCACTGGATAGCCGATGGCCTCCATGCGCCCCACGCGGCGCCAGTCGGTGAAGTTCCCGCCCGTGCTCTGGGCGCCGCACTCGATGATGTGTCCCGCGATGATCCCGGACGCCAGCTTGTCCCAGTCGTCGGGCGCCCACTGGAAGGCGTGGATCATCGGCGCCAGCGTGATTCCGGTGTCGGTGCAGCGTCCGGTCACCACCACCTGCGCCCCGGTGCGCAGCGCCTCGGCCACCGGCCAGGCGCCGAAGTAGGCGTTGGCGGAAGAGACCCGGTCCCGGATGGCGGCGAAGGAGGCGCCGTCGTCCATGTTGTCCAGGCTGACGCCGGCGGCCTTCAGCTCGTCCAGGCGTTCCAGCAGGTCGTCGCCGACGACGGCCGCCACGTCCAGCGTGCGGCCCAGCTTGGCCGCCATCTCGAGGAGCGCGTCGCGGCAGGCGAGCGGATTCACGCCGCCGGCGTTCGAGATGACGCGTGCCCCGCGCTGCGCGATCAGCGGCAGCGCCTGCCCCACCTGGGTCACGAAGTCGCGCGCGTAGCCCAGGCGCGGGTCGCGCGCGCGCTGCTTCTGCATGATGGACATGGTGATCTCGGCCAGGAAGTCGAGCGTCACGTAGTCCACGGGACCCAGCTCCAGCTGGCGCTTGAGCTGCGAGAGGTCGTCGCCCCAGTAGCCGCCGGCGTTGGCGATGCGGATCAGGTCGGGCATGGCGGCGGCATGCTAGCACAGGCCGTGGGCCGGGCCGGGGGCCGCGGGGGCGGAATCCGTCGCGTCAGGTCGCCGTGACCGGACTCCTCTCGACCCGGCGGTGAGGTGGTTGCAGGACGCGGAGGGCCAACCGCAGCCGCTCCTCCAGCGAGGCCTCGGGAATCGCCTCGCACGCCGCCGCCCCCCGGCGCACCGGGGTACCCGCCGTAGGCGGGTCCGGGGCGGAAGCCGAGGCGCCGCAGCCAGGGCACCACATCCCGCTCCGGCGACACCCGCGCCGCCGCGGCCCGCGCCCTCGCCTCTCGGCGCTTGTGCTCCATGAACGCGGTCCCGAAGGTGCACTCGGCGGCGTACTGGTTATGAGCCTTACAGGTAAGACGCAGGCGCTCCGCCGAGGCCTGGCCGCCGCGCGCCACCGGGACGAGGTGGTCGTACTCCAGCCGGGTGCGGGCCGGGCAGCGCTGCCCGCTGTCGCCGACGAAGGTGCACTGGCCGCCATCCCGCTGCCAGACCGTGCGCTTGACCTCCGCGGGGATGTGCCGCGGGTCCGCGGAGGCGGGTCGCGGACTGCGGCGAGGCCGGGGGGGTGGCGGCGAACTTGCCCCGCTCCAGCTGGCCGATGAGCGCGTCGAGGGCGCGGTCGAGCACTGCGGCGAGGTCGCCCGAGGGGATGGCGTGCCCCAGCAGGGCCTGGGCGTAGCCGAGCTTCTCGTAGGTGCCCTGGCCGATCGTAAGCTGCAGGCCGTAGCGTTCCGGCGCCAGCGGGGCCAGCTTGGACCGGGGCGGGGGTGACTCAACTGGCCCCGGGGCCAGTTGCAGCTGGCCCGACCCGTGGGCGTCGACTGGCCCCGGGGCCAGTTGCCCGCTGGGCAGCGGCGGGGAGAGGGTCTCGACCCGAGCGGGCAGCTCCGGCCGCGGGAAGCGCTCCGCCAGCAGCTGCTCGATCTCGACCTTGCTCCGTTGGGCGGCGGCCGCCAGCAGCTCGTCGGCGTTCTCCGGCGTGACGTAGGGCGTCAGCATGACGACCGCGCTTACGTGTAGCCGGCCGTCGGCCAGCGCGTTGAAGATGGCCGGGAACCGGCGTGCCGTGCGCGCCGCCCGGATACGCTTGAAGGTCGCTTCTTCGGAGAAGCCCAGCTGCTGCACGCAGTACAAGAACATGGAGGGAAAGCCGGCCGGCAGGTAGAGGCGGCGCGCGTCCACCTCGGCGAGGTGGGCGAGCAGGGCGGCGGTGGTGGCGCGGTCCTGGGCGACCAGGGCCGCCAGGTCGCGCAGGAGGACCGGATCGGGGAGGTGGGACAGGGAGTAGCCGCGCACGGGCGTGTCTCCGCGGGGGCGGGTCGGCGGCGGGAGCGTACCCTTTCTATCACGACCTCCTGTGGCGCTCGGGGAGCTGCGCAGGGCGCGTGGAAAGGGCCGGGACGAGTTTTTTTCGCTGCGCGGCGAGGAACGCTGTCGCCGTGCATCCCGCGCGTGTCAGCGCGCGTTGGCGGGACCTGCGGCGAGGCCGGGGCGAAGTGCTCGCGCCGGACCGTCAAGCAAAGTCTCTGTCAACTCCCGACGCCCGGCACCGGATCCCGTGCGCCTACTCGGCCGCCAGCACGCCCTCGGGCGGGGGCCGCAGCGCCCGCGCCACCGGGTGCAGGTTCTGCTCGGGGTCGGCCCAGCGGGAGCGGCGGTAGAAGAAGTCGGTGCGCTGCGACGGGCTCCTGGCGAACGTCGTGTCCGCCGCCACGCGGGCCGCGAACTCCTGCGCGATCGCCGGGTCGTCGCGCATCATCTGCCGGGCGAGGGGCTCCATCACGTAGGGCTCGGCGTATTCCTTGGGCTCCAGCACGGTGTCGAAGGCGTTCCAGTACATGAGGCCGTCCGGGGCTTGTGCCTCGAGCAGGTGCACCGCAACCGCGGCGGAACGCTGGTCCAGCGGGACCCACAGGTCGCCCGGCCGGAAGGAACGCAGGCGGCGCTCCACCATGGCCTTGGTGACGATGGTCGGGCGGTGCCCCTCCCGGCTCTCCGGCGTGCTCCGCCATTCCACCACGCGCTGGACCTCCACCGTGTCCGACCACGCCACGGCGAAACGCCGGTAGCGGACCCCGTGGACCTCCAGGCGGTCGCGCGCCACCACCCACTCCCGGGGCACGAGGTAGCCTGCGGGCTGCCGCACCGTGAGCGCAGGGACCACCTCGCGGAACAGGGCGACCACGGTGTCCCAGGGCGTCGGCGAGTAGCGGGCGACCGGGGCACCCGTGACCTCGCTCGGCTCCCAGCCCGTGACGTAGCCACGGAAGGTGAAGGGCACGCCGCGCTCCGAGAGCTTCCCGTCGAGGACCAGCTCGCGCCGCGCGGGGTCCGGCTCACGGCCGCGCGCCACGGCGGCGGCTTCGGCCCCGGCCACCGCTGCCAGCAGCTCCTGCGGCCGCGCGTTGATCTCCTCGAGCAGCGCCACCAGGAGATCGTAGGTGGCTTTCACGCGCGTCGCGTAGGGTTTCAGCATGTGGGTCTCGACCAGGATTCCCGGCCGGCACTGGAGCGGCGCATAGCCCGTCGAGAAGCGGGGCGGGAGGTTGCCGAACTCCACGCCCGAGCGCGGGTCGTTGCCGGCGCGGAAGCCCGCGTAGGGCGCCACCACGTGCCCCAGGGCCGCCGCGCGCGGGACCACGCGTCCCTCGAAGGCCCCGGTGAGCCAGCGGTCCACGCTGGCGGGGACCCCGGCGCCGTGGTTGAAGCCGTAGGTGAGGTCGTACTGGTAGTCGGCTCCGTCGGTGGTGTGGTCGTCCACCAGCAGGTGCGGCCACCAGCGGGTGAACACCTGCGCGATCAGCGCCCGCACCTCGGGCGTCTCGACCTTGAGATAATCGCGGTTCAGGTTGAGGCCGATCGGGGTCGCGCGCCATCCCATCTCCTCCGGCCCGTTCTGGTTGATGCGGTTGTAGGGGCTGCGGCGCTCGTGCGCGTCCACCGAGAAGATCGGCAGCACCAGCAGCACGGCGCGGTCGAGCAGCGCCTGCCGGGTGCGGAGCACCGCCAGGTCCCGCAGCAGGGCGAGGCAGGCGTCCTTGCCCTCGATCTCGCCCGAATGGATGCCGTTCTGGACGAGCACGACGGGCTTGCCGGTCGCGGCCGCGGCGCGCGGCGTGAAGGCCCGGTCCTTCGAGACGATGACGAGCGGCAGGTCGCGCCCCTGGCCCGAGGTGCCGAAGCTCACGACGCGGATCCACGGCGAGGCCCGCTCCAGCCGGCGCACGTAGCGCAGGGTCTCGTCGTAGTCGGGCGTGCGGCGGTAGCCGGTGCGCTCGGCGGGCGTGAGCCAGTCGGCGGGGACGGCGCCGGAGGTCGCGGTGCTCTCGGCGGGGGCGGCCGCCGCGGCGCGGCCGGGCGAGGTGGCGGCGAGGAGCGCGCCCAGCG
>JBBIHL010000277.1:0-4635 GCA_037447075.1 Candidatus Eiseniibacteriota bacterium
GCAGCACCCTGGGCCAGGGCGTCACGTTCACGCTGCTGCTGCCCGCCGCCGAGCGCCGCGCGCAGCGGGGCTGAACGGCGCACCGCCCCCGCCGCCAGCGGAGCCGCCGGCGGCGGAGGCGGTGGCGGCCCGGCTAGCGGAGCAGCGTGAGGCGGGCCTGGACCGGCTGCCGTCCCACGCGGCCGTTGACGAAGTAGACGCCGTTCTTGGCCGGCCCCCCGTCGGCGGCCTGCCCGTCCCACTGGACCTCGTAGCGACCCGGCGCCTGCCGTTCGCGCACCAGCTCGCGCACCAGGCGCCCGGTGAGGTCGTAGACGCCGATCACGACGTCCTCCTCGCTCGCGTCCGTCACCGTGTAGGCGATGCGCGCCGAGCTGGAGAAGGGGTTCGGCGCCGGCCGCTCGAAGATCAGCGTGGGCACGGCGTCGTCGGCGGTGGCGATGAGCAGGGAGGCGTCGTCCGGGTCCACCGCGTCCTCGTCGTCGTCCAGCGCGCCGCTGGTGGGCTGGATCTCGCTCACCAGTCCACCGAGCTGCGAGCCGCACACCTCGCCGATGCCGCGGCCGTGGTTGATGTTCCAGGCGACGTGGATGAGCTCGCGGTAGGCGAGCCGCACTTGCCGGTCGTTCAGCGAGCGGCCCTCCAGCTCGGCGATCCGGGCGTCCGCGTAGGCCAGCCACGCGCCCACCGTGGTGGTGAGGTCGCCGAGCTGCAGCGGCGTGTCCGGATCGAGCGCGACCGGCTGCCCGGAGCGGGTCACCAGGCCCAGGGAGCCCGCGCACACGTTGGCGAGCGCGGCCACGAACTGGCGCTTGGCACGCATGCGCACGTTGCAGGGAACCGACCAGCGCACGGCCCGGCAGAAGCTGTCGCGGTCGTCCTCCCAGTTCAGGGAGGCCGCGCGCTCGTCCACGCCGGCCGCGACCTGGGCGAGCTGCTCGGGGCTCAACGAGACCCGGGCCGGATCGCGCGGGCTGCACTGCCGCGCCCAGAAGCTCGCCTTGCGCGGGCAGTTCACCCGCAGCGTGCGGCACGGCTGGAAGACCACGTCCTGCTGGCAGGGCGCGCTCGAGCAGCCGGTGGCCGGATCCCGCACCACCAGCTGATAGGTGCCGCTCACGCTCACCGAGACGCAGGCGGTGGTGGCCGAGAACCCGTTGGGGCCCGTCCACTGGTGCTCCAGCCCGCCGCCCGGGCCGCACAGCTCGACCGGGGTGCCCTCGCACCCGGAGGTGGGGCCGGTGATGCTGCACGACGGGCCGGTGCCGGAGGCGACGGTGTGCGTGCAGGGGCCGAACCACAGGCCGTTCAGGCAGTCGAAGACGCGCAGCGAGTAGACGCCGGGCTGCGTCACCGTGACGCACTCGGTGTTGGCGAGGAACCCGTTGGGGCCGGTCCACTCGTACTCGCAGAGGCCCGGCGGGCCGCACAGCTGGACGCTGCCGCCGCACATGCTGTCGGGACCGGTGACGAGACACTGGGCCGAGGCCCCCGCGGCGGCGAGCGCCGCCGTCAGGGCGAGGGTGCAGACGAGCGCGGTCCCTCGCGCGAGGGGATGGCGCAGCATGATCGGACCTCCACGGAAGCCCGCGTCGGCGGGCATGGGTTACCTCCGAAGATGAAAGAACGGGGCCAGCGGCCCGCAGGGACCAGGCCGCGCCATGCAAGCTGCACGCAAGTCGCTCGGGACGGTGCGGGCTGCGCGCCGCGGGTTCCGTCCGGCCGGCGGGTGCGCGCGTCCTGCAACGGCGGGCGCGGGCGCCGACCGGGGTTGGGGGGTTTGGCCCCGGTGACGCGGTACCTGGGGGCGAGGCGGGCGTGCAGGATCGGGGGTGGGCCCGTGCGTTTGTGGGGGCCGGAGGCGCCGATGAAGGCCACGACGCGGCCCGGCGAGGCGTAGACGACGCCCGGGTGCCTGCCCGGATGCCGCGCGCCCCTGCGCCGAATGCCCACAGTTCGCCGACCCCGCTGGAGGTTCCTGGGCCATCCTGCCCATCCCGGCGGTTGCGCGGCGCAATGGCCCGCGCCGGATGTCGCAAGGCGGCGGCGCAATGCCATGCCCCGGGGGAGCATCGCGGCCGGCCCCGCGATGCGCGAACCGCAGCCCACCCGCGGCACGGGACGTGCGTCAGCCATCGGCAACGGCCGGGTCGCACCCCGGCCACGTGCAGGCTCCGCAGCTCGAGGACTAGAACGAATGATCGCCGCATCGCGGAGTATTCCCCGGCGCCGGGAGCGAGGCATCGCGCTGGTGAGCGCCCTGCTGACGCTCACGCTGGTGACCGTGCTGGCCGTCTCCTACATGGCGGTCACGGTGACCGAGCGCTCGGTGTCCTCGAACGTGCACGTGGCCAAGGGCTCGCTCTACGCCGCGGACGCCGGGACGCGCGCCGCCGCCCAGGAGCTGGGCAACCTGGGGCGCGCCAAGCTGGACAGCCTGATCAGCGTCTACTCCGGCAGCGGGCCCATCATCACCCAGCCCGCGCTGCTGTTCCCCAGCGGCGACATCGTGGTGAGCGCGACCAGCCCCCGATTCGACGCCAGCGCCACCATCGTCTACGCGGACAGCGTGTTCTCCCCGACCCTGCAGGCCTACGACTTCCACTACACGGTGACCTCCGAGGGGGAGGTGGGCCTGCAGGGCACCCGGCGGGTGCAGGCCAGCGGTGTGCTCCGCTTGAGCGCCAGTCGCGGCTCCTTCGCCGACTACCTGATATTCACGGACGTGCACACGTCGCCGGCCGGAACCCCCGTCTGGTTCAACTCCAACACCAGCTTCGATGGGCGCGTCCACACCAACGGCGAGCTGCGCTTCGCCTATCAGCCCACCTTCGGCGACCTGGTGAGCAGCGTCAACAGCAAGGCCTGGTTCAACAACAACAACAGCCCGATCGAGCTGGCCTCCACCTACAACGGCAGCATTGACGTGCCCAACTTCTACGGCGGGTTCCAGCGCGGCGTCACCGCGCAGACGCTCCCCACCGACGCCAACCGGCAGCAGAACGCCGCCCTCGGTCTGGCGGTGACGGGCACCGCGCCCAGCAACACCACCATCAACTCCGTGCTGGGGACCGGTGCCGGCAGCTCGACGCCGCCCAACGGCATCTACGTCCCCAACAGCGGCGGGGCGGTGGTCGGCGGCATCTACGTCCAGGGCACGGTGAGCAACCTGGCGCTGAGCATCGACGGCTCCGGCCGCCAGGTCTACACGGTCACCCAGGGCGCCACCACCAAGACGATCACGGTGGACCGGGTCGCCAACCAGACCCTGGTCCAGGAGGGAGCCACGAACACCACCTACGCCGGCGTGCCGCTGGGCAGCCTCTACGTCAGGGGCCGGATCGACGCGATGCGTGGCCCGGCCCGCGTGAGCGGCGTGCCCCAGCCGGGGATCGCGGTGGACACGCGCATGATGGTGACGGCCACCGACGACATCATCTTCCAGAACGACATCTTGAGCCAGAACTACGCGGCGGCCAGCAGCGTGCTGGGCGTGTTCTCCTCCGGCGGGGACCTCCGCGTGGGGAGCAGCGCGCCGAACGACATGTGCCTGGACGCCTTCCTGATCACCGTCAAGGACGCCGACGACAACGGCGAGTTCAAGGTGGACGGCTACTCCAGCGGCTCGCCGCGCGGGACCTTCCACCTGCGCGGCGGGGCGGCCACCAGCTACTACGGCGCCTTCGGAACCTCCGATGGCTCCGGAACGCTGTTGACGGGTTACGCGCGCGACTTCCGCTACGACAGCCGCGGCCTCATTCCGCCCTACTACCCCGGCAACACCAGCTACACCTCCAACCTGCCCACCACGCGCTCGCTGGCGTGGCGGGAGCTGTAGGGGCGCCCCGTTTCCCGCTCCAGTTCCGGCGAGGACCTGCCGATCTCGGCAGAGGGCCCCGCCACAGGCGGGCCCTGGGGAGCACGGCCGATGAACCGATCCGAAGTCGAGGAAAGCCCGGTCCGATCGCGGGTGGTGCGCAGGCACATCCGCTTCAAGCCGGGCCTCGCCTGCTACGCCAGCATCGATCCGGTGCCGGACCGGAAGGCCTTCTCGCCCTCGATCGTCGCGCTGGTGCTGGACGAGGCCTACAGCGGATGCGGGCTGGTGGCGCTCTCCTCCGCCCCGCTCAAGGCCGGGGACGTCTGCCGCGTGCAGGTCGGGACCCTGGCGCCCATCAGGGCCGAGGTGCGCTGGCGCCGGCAGCTGGACCCGGACGTCATGCGCTTCTCCCTCCGCTACCTGGACTGACCGCCGTGGGCTCCGCGCCCTGGGCCGGGCTGCCTAGCGCGCGGGCGCCTCGACGCGGAAGCGGCGGCTGAAGGCCGGCCCGGCCCGGCCGACCACGCGCAGCTCCAGGACGTATTCGCCGGCGGGAAGGACCGCGGCCGGGACGAGCAGTCCCGCCACCTGGTTGGGCTCGTCCCACAGGGCCGTCACCTCCGCCCGGCGTCGCCACGCTTCGGGGCCTCCGGCGCGCCGGACCTCCACCTCCACCGTCCCCGAGTCCGGCAGGACGCCGGGCTCCAGCGACACCAGGAGCGGAACATGCGTCTGGCCCGGCTCCAGCCGCACGGAAGGGAGCGAGGTGGCGCCGCGCTCGGGTGAGCAGCAGTCCGGCCCCCAGCGCGATCGGC
>JBBIHL010000278.1:0-4622 GCA_037447075.1 Candidatus Eiseniibacteriota bacterium
TCCTCGTTGCGATTGCCAACAGCCCTCCACCCTTCCAGGGATTCCTCGATGAGCTCACGGGCCACACTCCACCTAGCCCGCGCGGCTGCGATCAATGCGAGGTTCCGGAGACTCATCGCCTCCAAGGCAGCGGATCGGCTACGCCTCGCTGAGACCCTTGCCTCCTCGTACAGGGCCCTGGCCGCTGTCAGATTGCCTCGAGCCCAATGGACGTTTCCGAGGTTGAGCGCACAGCGCCCGAGCAGTTCGCCATCCGGCTGACGCAGGAGTTCCCCATAGGCACTGGATAGTTCGGCTTCTGCACGCTCAAGCAGGTGAAGCGCTCGGAGGCTGTGACCGGCCAGGATGGAAGCGCGGAGGAGAATCGCTTTCACTCCTGGTGCATCTGCCGCGACGACTCCACCCTTGACTTCTTGGTAGACCGCAAGTGCCTCATGGTGGCGACCCAGCGAGGCCAACGCTTCGAGTCGACGGACGGCCAGCTCAAGTCCGGTCTGCTCTGAATACGGCATGCGACACAGGGTATCCAGCAGAGTGAGCGCTTCAGCACCCTCCCCGGCATGTACCAGGGAATCGACGAGATCCAGAGCGGCAGCGAGCGCGTGCGGCTGATGTGGCGAAGCCGCTTCAGCCCCCAACAGGGCCGCTAGAGCCTTGGCTCGCTCTGTGAGTTCGCTCATCGCTTGGCCCGGGTCGCCGAGACAAGGGGGGCCCGGACGGGGGCTACGGGTTCGCCGCGGATCACCGCTCGGCGGATGATCCACAGCCGAATCTGCTCCCAACGGTCGAGCATGTGATTGGCGAGCTCCGAGGCCAGCAGGCCTCCGGACGGTTCATCCGGATCCCCACCCTCCTGGGGCGGCTCCTGCGGGCCCTCGTAGTTGCGTTCCCAGGCTTGGGCGGGGGAGTGCACGACGGCGAGCGTCGCCAGGGCCAACAGCTGGACCGTGCCCAGGGCGACCAGCAACCTCAACAGCCGCTTCATCGGATCACTCCTGCGGAGATCCCTCTCCGCCTTGAGCGACGTCAGGCTCCCGGTCCGTGACGCAACGTCGCTACCCAACAAGAGCGCCCGCCCACGGTGCTGGGGAATCGCGCCGGGCGGGCGGTGGATGGAGCCTTGGTTCGGGCTACGCGCGCGGGCCATGGGGGTCACCGAGCCAAAGTTCAGTTCGGGAGCCCAATAAGCCTAGGCCCGCACCCCTGGTGCGTCAAGAATCTCCTGCAGCTCGCGGCACCTCACCCTACCTCCCCCTCTCCACCCCCCGCGTCATCGCGCGCCGCGCCAGCGGCAGCGGCCCCGCCCCCTCGCGCAGCAGCGCGTCGTGGAAGTCCTTGAGCCGGAACGCCCCGCGCAGCCGCGCCCGCATCTCCTCCCGCAGCGCCAGGATCTCCCATTTGCCCACCGTGTAGACCAGGTAGGTGGGGTCCGCCGTGCCCCGGCGCGCCTCGCGCTCGGCATTCACCTGGGTCATCCAGCCCTGGTCGCGGAACAGGGCCACGACCTCCTCCGGCGTCATCCCCTGGGTGTGGAGCGAGATCCCCGCCACCAGCCGGCACAGCCGCTGCAGCGCCAGCGAAAGCTGCGCCATGCGGTAGCGCGGGTCGCCCGCCCCGTAGCCCTCCTCCAGCATCATCTGCTCGCAGTAGTGGGCCCAGCCCTCGGTGAAGGTGCCGCAGGTGAGCGCTTGGCGCAGGCGCGAGCGCGACTGGCGCAGGGCCAGGAACTGGTAGTAGTGGCCGGGCAGGGCCTCGTGGATCGAGACCACCTCCGACGCCCAGCGGTTGAAGAACGAGAGGTGCTCCTCCTGCCGCGCCGGCTCCCAGGCCGAATCCGGCGGGGTCACGTTGTAGAAGGCCTCGGCCGCCTTGCGCTCCCACACCCCGGGCGGGTCCATGGAGGCGAAGCCCAGCGCGCGGCCGAAGGGCGGGGTCTCGCGCACCCGCAGGTCCTCGCGCTCGGGCAGGGTGATGAGGTCGCGGGCGCGCAGGAAGGCGCGGATGCGCTCGAGCTGGGTGGCGGTGTAACTCACCAGGCTGTCGGCGCCGGGGTGGTCGCGGCCCATCGCCGCCAGCACCTCGCGCGCCGTGGCCCCGGGCTGGATCGCCTGCGCCAGGCTCTCCATCGCGGCGTGCGTGGCCTCGATCCCGCGCCAGCCGCGGGCGAGCAGCGACTCCACCGGGGTCTCCACCATCTCCTCGTGGAGGAGCTTCTTCTGGTAGGTCTCGCGCCCCAGGGCGAACTCGCCGCCCGAGCGCGGCAGCAGGTCCTCGCGCAGGTAGGCGAGGAAGTCCTCCACCGCGCGCACCGCCAGCGAGTCGGCCTCGGCCAGCTCGGCCAGGTCGCGCGACTCGCGGCAGCCGGCCGCCGCCTGGGGCACCCCCTCGCGGTAGAAGCGCAGCACGCCGTCGAACTGGACGATGGCGAGCTGGGTGTAGACCCGCGGCGGGTTCTCCAGGTTGATCTTGGCGGCGCGCAGCACCTCGGGTATTTGGCGCAGCCGCGCCGCCGCCGCGCGCAGCCGGTCGCACACCGGGGCGAAGTCGCGCTGGAGCAGCGACTGCACCGAGCCCGCCGCCAGCGCCACGTAGGCCGCGGGATTGCGCTGGTAGGGGCGGATCACCTCCAGGTCCAGCCGGCGCGCGCGGGTGCGCGCAAGCAGCAGGTCGTATTCCAGCGTGCGCTCGAAGGGGAGCGACGCGCGGTTCACCGCGAGCAGGCGCTGCTCGAGCTCGGCGAACCAGCGCTGGTCCTCGGCCAGGGTGACCTGGGTCACCGGCACGAGCCGCGCGTCGTGGTCGTGGACGCCCAGCCGGGTGGCGAGGCCGGGGTCGCGCTCGAGCAGGCGGCCGAGGTACTCCTCGGCGAGGGCCGTGAAGGCCGCCTCGGCGGAGCGCTGCGCGGCGCACGCGGAAGGGGCGCACGCCAGGGCGGCCGCCGCCAGCAGCAGCGCGCGACTGCCCGCCCGGGACCTCGCGCTCACCGCGCGCCCCTACGGCCGCGGCGTGACGTGCGCCACCAGGCCCAGCATGTCCACCACCTTGAGCGGCGAGGTGGCCAGGAAGGCCTGCCCGAAGCGCGCCCCGATCTGCCAGCCCCAGTAGCCGGCGAAGGAGCTGAAGGCGGTGCGCAGGTCGGGCAGGTGCGCGGGCCGCGGGCGCCCGGGGTTGGAGAACTGGGTGGTGTGGCACTCGATGGCGCGCAGGTGGTCCTCGAAGGTCTCGGTCACGTCCACCACGAAGGTCGGCACCGTCCCGGGCGGCAGGAAGTAGAAGTAGATGGCCTTGGCCTGGTAGGGCTCGCCCTCCACCGGGGCCTTGGGCAGGTGGGCCAGGTTGAAGGCGTTGGCCACGATCTGCCCGGTCTTGTAGTGGTCGTTGTGGCCCAGCCCGCGCCCGATCGGCAGGTTGTAGTAGGGGGCGAGCACGATCTGGGGCCGGTGGCGGCGGATCAGGGCCGCGGCCTTGCAGCGGTTCTCGAAGGTGTCCTCGATCCGGCAGTCGCCCAGGTCGAGGTTCTCGCGCACGTCCAGCTTCAGGATCTTGGCCGCCGCCTGCGCTTCGGCCTCGCGCTGCTCGGGGGTGCCCCAGCCCATGTCGCCGCGGGTCATGTCCACGATGCCGGTGCGGTGGCCCAGCTGCTTCAGCTTGAGCAGGGTGGCCCCGCAGCCGATCTCGGCGTCGTCGGGGTGCGGCCCGAACGCGAGAATGTCCACCGCCATCGGTGCCTCCGGGCTTGGGGATCCGGCCGGGACGCCGCGCGGGCAGGCGGCCAGGGCCGGGCTTCGGCGCGGGCGCGCGGCGATATCGCGGGTGCAGAGCGGGGTGTATCATAGCCACGGGTTTTCGCGCCCGCAACCCGGGCGCCCTCGAGGTCCGCGTGCTGTATTTCGCCTTCGGCTCCAACCTGAACCCGCGCCAGATGAGCGAGCGTTGCCCCGGCCACGCCGTGGTGGGGGTGGCCTTCCTGCCCGACCACCGGCTGGAGTTCCGCGGCCGCTCCGAGCGCTGGGGCGGGGCGGTGGCCACGATGGTGGCGAGCCACGCCACCGTGGTGTGGGGCGTGCTCTACGACGTCACCGAGGACCACATCCGCTCGCTCGACAGCTACGAGGGGTTCCGCGGCCCCGGCGACCAGCACAACATGTACGAGCGCGAGTGGGTCACGGTGGACCTGGCCCGGCCCTTCGACGGCTCCATCCCGCGCCGGGTGCGCGCACTCACCTACGTGGGGCGCTTCGGCGGCGCCGGCCCACCCAGCCGCCGCTACCTGGACACCATCCTGGAGGGCGCCCGCCACCACCGGCTGCCCGAGGAGTACGTTGAGAAGCTGTGCGCGACGCCGGTGCAGGAGGGGGTGGCGTAGGGGGAGTGCTCATGAGCGACCGGTGCAGATGCGAGACGACAGCTTGTGGGGCCGCTCGCTTGGTGGCCCGCATGCTCTCCGCGGTGCTCGTGACTATGGCCGCGATTCTCCTGCTTGCGGCGCCGAGCATCGCCGCGCCTCCGGAGAAGCGCCGCGCTCCGCCGCCGCCCAGGGGGAAGGCTCAGCCAGCGCCGCCGCCCGCGGCCGCGCAACCACCCGCCACCAAGGCTCCGCCGCCGCCCGCGGCGGCGCAACC
>JBBIHL010000279.1:0-4622 GCA_037447075.1 Candidatus Eiseniibacteriota bacterium
TAGCGCTCGACGATGCCGTAGGTGTGCCAGACTTCGCCGACCACGCCCTCGCCGCGCACCCGCTCGACGCGCTGGCTCCCCCGGCGGCGGGCCGCGGCACCACGCCGGCCGCGACCCTGCCGGAGCGCGTCGGCCGGCGGATTCGCGTGCTCGGCATGCCGTGCGCTTCACGCCGGGTGGAGACGCGGGGCGGGGCGCAGATGCTGTTCCTCACCCTGGCCGACCGCACCGGCCTGGCCGAGTGCGTGCTGTTCCCGGACGCCTATCGGCGGTTCGCGGCGGCCGCGCGCGGCTCGGTGGTGGCCGTCGAGGGCCGCGTCGAGGAGACCCTCGGCGCCGTCGCGCTCAACGCCCGGCGCCTCGAGACCGTGGCGGCGTGAGGTCCGGCGCCGCGTCCGGACCGCGGCCTCCGCGCCGGCCCACGAAAAAAATCGGTTGACGAACGCCGCCATGCGCCCAAACTAGCAGGAGAACCGTCCCGAGGGCGCAGCCCCCGCGACGTGTCACCGCCCATTGACTCAGTGGGCGAGGCCAGACGGCACGGATCGCAGTCTGCCGCCGGCCCGAATCGAGACGCCGACGCTTGGTGAGGATCCGCTCGGAGCGGAAGCTCGTCCGTGCGGGTCTCTGCCGGGCGTCGGTGTTTTTCGCGCCCGCGCTACAGACCCAGCTCCCCGCTGATCCCGCGGACCGCCTCCAGCACGAAGCCGATGTGCCGGTCCAGATCCACGCCCAGCTCCTCGGCTCCCTGGACGATCTCCTCGCGGTGCACGTTGCGGGCGAAGTCGGCGCGCTTCATCTTCTTCCGCACCGAAGGGACCTCGACCTCGGCCAGCCTCTTGTTGGGGGTGACGAGCGCGCAGGCCACCAGGAACCCGCACAGCTCATCGCAGGCGAACAGGGTGCGCGCCATGAGCGTGTCGCGGGGCACGCCGGTGTAGCTGGCGTGCCCGAGGATGGCGCGGCAGACGTCCTCCGGGTAGCCCCTGGCTCGCAGCAGCTCCACGCCCTTCACCGGATGCCGCTCGGCGTCGGGGTGCTTCTCCCAGTCGTAGTCGTGGAGCAGGCCGACGATGGCCCAGCGCTGCTCGTCTTCCCCGTGCTGGCGGGCGTAGGCCCGCATGGCCGCCTCCACCGCGTAGCAGTGCTTGCGCAGGTTCGGGTTCTCGACCCACTCGTGCAGCAGGCCCAAGGCCTCGTCACGGGTGGGAAGCGCGCCCACGCTCATCGGTCCCTCCACGGCAAGGGGGCGGCGCACGGCGCCGCCCCACGCCAACCCGGCAGCCGCCCCCCGCCGGACCCGCTACCGGTTCTGGAAGAAGGTCCGGTTCTTCTCAATGAAGCTCCGCCACTTCTCCGGCACACCGCTGTCGGGAAAGATGGCCTGCACCGGACAGGCCGCCTCGCAGGCCTGACAGTCAATGCATTCGTCGGGGTGGATGTAGAACTGGTCCTCGCCCTCGTAGATGCAGTTGACCGGGCAGACCTCGACGCAGGACTTGTCCTTCACCCCGATGCAGGGTTCCGCGATGACGAAAGGCACCGTGGGTCTCCGGGTTGGCGGGGCAAGGCGCGACTCGGTGGAACGGGCCGGCCGAACCCCGTTAGGCGGCGGAGTCTAGTGACTGCCCGGCGGCGGCGCAAGACGGCCGCGCCCGGCACCCCGCGCCCGCGCCTTCGCATCCAATACGCGCGGACCGTCGCCGGGAGGCGACGCGCCGCGCGGGGGCGCTTTGCCTGCCCGGCCCCGCTTGGCTAAGATGCCGCGACTCGCCAGCCTCGAGGAGACACCGTGTCCGAAGTGCACAACGTCATCATCCTGGGCTCCGGAGCCGCCGGCTACACGGCCGCCATCTACGCCGCCCGCGCCAACCTCGAGCCCCTGCTCTTCGCCGGGCCGCAGCCGGGGGGTCAGCTCACCATCACCAGCGAGGTCGAGAACTACCCCGGCTTCAAGGACGGCATCCTGGGACCCGACCTGATGGACGTCATGCGCGCGCAGGCCGAGCGTTTCGGAACGCGCGTCGTCTGGGAGGCCGCCGAGAAGGTGGATCTCTCGCGGCGGCCGTTCACCGTGAGCGCCGGAGGGCAGGACCACCGCTCCCGGACGCTGATCGTCGCCACCGGCGCCACCGCCAAGCTGCTCGGCCTCCCCAACGAGGGCAAGCTGCTCGGCAAGGGCGTTTCGGCCTGCGCCACGTGCGACGGCTTCTTCTTCAAGAACCAGCGCGTGGCCGTGGTGGGAGGCGGCGACACCGCCATGGAGGAGGCCACCTTCCTCACCAAGTTCGCCTCGCAGGTCACGGTGATCCACCGGCGCGACGCGCTGCGCGCCTCCAAGATCATGCAGGAGCGGGCGCGCGCCAACCCCAAGATCGCCTTCATCTGGAACGCCGAGGTGGTGGACGTGCTCGACCCGGAGAAGGAGAAGGTGACGGGGCTGCGCCTGCGCGACGTGCGGACCGGCGAGGAGCGCACCCTCGAGGTGGACGGGCTGTTCGTCGCCATCGGCCACCAGCCGAACACCCAGTTCCTCGCGGGGCAGCTCGAGACCGACCGCGTGGGTTACCTGAAGGTGCAGGCTCCCTCGTCGCGCACCAGCGTGCCGGGCGTGTTCGCGGCCGGCGACGTCATGGACCCCACCTACCGCCAGGCCGTGACCGCGGCGGGCTCGGGCTGCGTCGCCGCGATGGACGCCGAGCGCTTCCTGGAGGCCGAGGCGCACGCGCCGCGGGCGCCGGACGCCGCCCCGCAGCCGGCTCCGGTGCCGGGGCCCCGCTAGCCGAGGCGCGAGGCGCCCTCGATGCAGCGCGAGGTCCTCGAGTTCGACGCCCTGTTCGTGGGCGCCGGCCCCGCCGGGCTGGCCGGCGCCATCCACCTGGCGGACCTGGTGGCGGGGCACAACCGGGCGGTCGAGGCCGGCGCGCCGGGCAAGAAGCTCGACGAGGTCGAGATCGCGGTGCTCGAGAAGTCGGCCGAGGTGGGGCAGCACGGCCTCTCGGGCGCCGTGGTGGATCCGCGCGCGCTGCGCGAGCTGATGCCCGACTTCGAGCAGCGGGGCTTCCCGGCGGAGTCGCCCGTGACCGCCGACGACGTCTACTTCCTGTGGTCCACGGGACAGTTCCGCCTGCCCGTGGTCCCGCCGATGCTCCAGAACCACGGCAACCTGGTCGCCTCGCTGGGGAACGTGGTGCGCTGGATGGCGGCCGCGGCCGAGGAGAAGGGCGTCTACGTGCTCACCGCCACTCCCGCCGCCCAGCCCATCCTGGAGGGTGGGCGCGTCGCGGGGGTGGTAACCGGCGACAAGGGCCTCGACAAGCGGCGGGAGCGCAAGCCCAACTTCCAGCCCGGCGCCGAGTGCCGCGCCAGGGCCACGGTGCTGTGCGAGGGCCCCCGCGGCACGCTGGCCAAGGCGCTCGAGCAGTCGCTGGGCCTCACCGTGGGACGGAACGCACAGGTCTACTCGACGGGCGTCAAGGAGATCTGGGAGATGCCCGCGGGGCGCGTGCAGAAGGGGCGGGTGATCCACACCCTGGGCTGGCCGCTGCCCAACGACACCTTCGGCGGCGGCTTCATCTACGGGATGGACGGCGAGTGCTGGTCGGTGGGCTTCGTGACCGGCCTCGACTACCGCGACCCCACCACCGACCCGCACCGCAACCTGCAGCTCTTCAAGACCCACCCGCTGGTGCGGGCGCTGCTCGAGGGCGGCAAGTGCGTGGCCTACGGCGCCAAGGCCATCCCCGAGGGCGGCTACTGGGCCATGCCCAAGCTCTCGGCCGACGGGCTGCTGCTGTGCGGCGACAGCGGCGGGTTCCTCGACGGCGCGCGCCTGAAGGGCATCCACCTGGCGATGAAGTCGGGGATGCTGGCGGCCGAGACGCTGTTCGAGTGCCTGCTGGCCGGGGACTTCTCGAAGGAGCGCCTGGCCGGCTACGAGCGCCGCGTGGAGGATTCGTGGGCGGCCGAAGAGCTGCGCCGGGTGCGGAACTTCCATCAGGGGTTCGAGCACGGGCTGTGGGCCGGGCTCCTCCACACCGGGGTGCAGATGCTCGCGGGCGGCCGGGACCTGCTCGGCGACCGGCTGCGCAACCGCCCGGGCCACGAGCGCATGCGGAAGCTGCAGGAGGTCCATCCCGGCGGCCGGAAACCCGAGCCCCTGCGGCCCGACGGCACCCTGACCTTCGACAAGCTCTCGGACGTGTACCGGTCCGGCACGCATCATGACGAGGACGAGCCCTGCCACCTGATCGTGGAGGACACCACCATCTGCGCCACGCGCTGCCGCGAGGAGTACGGCAATCCCTGCCAGCACTTCTGCCCGGCGCAGGTCTACGAGATGGTGGCGGCCGACGACCGGGGCGGCCTGCGGCTGCAGATCAACGCCTCCAACTGCGTGCACTGCAAGACCTGCGACATCGCCGACCCCTACCAGATCATCACCTGGGTGCCGCCCCAAGGCGGCGAGGGGCCGGACTACAAGCGGCTGTAGCTCGCGGTCAATCGAGCCGGACGATGCGCGCGCCCAGCGCCCGGCCGAGCGCCTCCACGCGCACGAAGTAGACGCCCGCGGCGGCGGCGGTGCCGTCGGCCCCGCGGCCATCCCAGCGCAGCGCGTGCCC
>JBBIHL010000280.1:0-4613 GCA_037447075.1 Candidatus Eiseniibacteriota bacterium
CTCGACCGCCACCTCCACAACCTCGCCGGCCTTCAACATCGCCCGGAGCACCTGGCGCCGCTGCGCCGCCTCCGTGTGCGGGAAGATCAGGTAGCCGCGCAGGTGGCTCTCGGTGGCGGCACCCATGGCGTGCAGCGCCTGGCGCAGGTGCCAGCGGCGGAACTCCGCGCCCGAGGGCACCTCGGCGCCGTTCACGACGTCAGGCAGCACGCGCTCGGCCAGGTCGAAGCGCTTCCGGAAGTGGACGCGCGAGTGCACCAGCGTGCGCCCCGTGAGCCACAGATGGTGCAGCGCGTGGGTGGCGGGCTTCCAGCTCCACCAGCCCGCGCGCCGCGCGTCGCCCGCGGGGCGCTTGAAGTCGGCGTTGCCCAGGGGCCCGCGCTCCGCGATGGCGCGCTCCACCGCCGCGATCACCGCCCGGTTCCGCTGCAGCCAGTCGCGCCAGCCCATGTGGCGGGGGTGGTAGTCGAGCATGGCCCGCCGCCATGGCGCGAGGTGCGCGGTGGGCACCAGGCACGCGGCATGGGCCCAGTACTCGAACAGGACGCGCCGCCGGTAGGCCAGGGCGTCCAGCGCCTCCTTGCGGTAGGGACCGAAGCGGCTCCACACCGTGAGGTAGTGGGCGCGCTCCACCACGTTGATGGAGTCGAGCTGGATGCCGCCGACGTCCTCGGCGAAGCGGGCGAGCCGCGGGGCGTTGAGGCTGCGCGACCGCGGCCGGTCGAGGTGCTGGCGCTCGAGGAACAGGGCCGCGACGGCGCGCAGCGGGAAGGTGGGCGGCGTCACCAGCGCCTCGGGGTCGTGCCGGCCTTCAGTGCAGGAACATGGGCAGGCCGTGGACCTCCACCACGCGCGGCCGGTAGGCGGCCACGTCGTAGTAGCGCTCGACGTTCACCCGCCGGCAGCCCTGGGTGACGGTCTTCAGGGCCGTGCTGGAGTAGCGGCCCTCGACCAGCACCACCATGCGCCCGCTCTCCCCCTTCACGATCAGGTCCATGGCCAGGTTGGCGAAGTTGCTCGCCACCAGGCGGTCCAGGGCGTCGGGCGGTCCGCTGCGCATCAGGTAGGCGAGCTGCTGGACCAGCGTGTGCTGGCCGGTGAGCCGCCGGATCTGGTCGCTGATCCAGTAGCCCACCCCTCCCAGCCGCCGGTGGCCGAAGGCGTCGGGCTCGCCGGTCTCGATGGGCTTCCCGCCCACGGGGCGCGCCCCCTCGGACACGGTGAGCATGGCGTAGTGGCTGGGGTTGCGCGCCTTGTCGGCCATGAGCAGCTCCGCGAGCCGCGCGGGGTCGAAGGGCACCTCGGAGATCACGGCGCGGTCCACGCCCGCGAGGTAGGAGGAGAGCAGCGCGGTCTCGCCCGAGTGGCGGCCGAACAGCTCCACGATCCCCACGCGCTCGTGGGAGCCCGCGGGCGTGCGCAGGTCGGTGATGAAGTTCACGCTACGGGTCACCGCGGTGGAGAACCCGATGCAGTAGTCGGTGCCGAAGACGTCGTTGTCCATGGTCTTGGGGATGCCCATCACGGGGGCGCCCAGCTCGTTGAGCCGGGACGCCACCGAGAGCGTGTCGTCCCCGCCGATCGCGACCAGGCACTCGAGCCCCAGGAACTCCAGGTTGCGGATGACGGCGCGGGTGAGGTCCGCGCGGCCGTCCTCGGTCGAGGGCTCGCCCTGGCCCTCGAGGTGCGGCGGGACCGCCTTGGGGCTCACCGCCATGGGGTTGGTGCGCGAGGTGTGCAGGATGGTGCCGCCGAAGCGGTCGATGGTGCGCACCGAGGCGGTGGTGAGCGGGGTGACGTGGGGGCTGTTGTCGGCCTCGGGGTCGGGCAGGAGCTTCAGGATCCCGTCCCAGCCGCGCCGCAGGCCCACGACCCGGTAGCCCTCCTCCTCGGCGCGGACCACGAAGGCCTTGACGCACGCGTTGAGCCCCGGCACGTCGCCGCCGCCGGTGAGGATGCCGAGGGTCCCCTTCATCGCCTGCCGCGGGCCGGGGCGTTGACGTTGGTCACGACTCCGCGGTCCGCCACGTCCAGGTAGCCCAGCAGGCGGGCGTTGCGGCGGATGGCGTCGGAGAGATCGTGCGCGTCCCGGTCCCGCGCGATGGCCTGCGCGAGCGCAGCCGAGAGCGCCACGGGATGCCCGCGCAGCCCGCGGTAGCGCGGCACGATGGCGTAGGCGAAGCCGGCGGCGGCCCGGCGGGCGGCTCGTGGCGCGCCGTAGGCCTTGACCGCCTGGGCGATGGAGGAGCCCAGCGCCTCCACGGTGCGCGACGAGACGGCGGGGTGGTCCACCGGGGAGAGCAGCACGGCGCTGGGGCGCAGGCGCAGCGCCGTGGCCAGCCCCAATCGGGCCGAGGCGTACATGCCGCGGCGGTAGGCGCGGTTCTCGACGAAGTGCACCTCGAGCCTGGCCCCCTTGCCCCGGCCGCGCCGCGCGGAGGCCAGGTCGCGGCCCAGAGCGCCACGCTCGGCCAGGCGGGCGAACTCCTCCTCGGCCGCCTCGCGCACTCGCGCGCCCTGCCTGCCGAGCACCACCACCACGCAGTCGCACTGGGTCCACAGCAGGCGCACCGCGCGGGCCAGGAAGCTCTCCCCGCCGCGCCGCGCCAGCGGCTTGCTGCTCCCCATGCGGCGCGACTCGCCGGCCGCCAGCACCACTCCTGCGATCACGGTCGCCTCCCTGGGACGGTGGGGCGCGCTAGCAAGCCTGGGATGATGGCCCCGGGCGCGAGGCCGCCGTGGCGGCCTGGCGGCGCACCTGCACCAGCTCGGCCATGATGCTCACGGCGATCTCCTCGGGCGTGGCGGCCCCGATGGGCAGCCCGAGCGGCGTGCGCAGCCGCGCGATCTGCTCCGGGTGGAAGCCCCGCGCCTTGAGGCGCAGGGCGAACTTGCGCTGCTTGGGGACGCTGCCCACCATGCCGTGGAAGCGCAGGGGCAGCGGGAGCAGCGCCTCCACGATGCGGTGGTCCAGCGCGTGGTCGTGGGTGACCACCACGGCGTAGTCGCCCGGCCCGGGCGGCTCGCGCCGCAGGAACGACTCGGGCTCCTCGGCGCACACGCGCGCGCCGGGGAAGCGCTCCGCCTGCGCCCATTCGGCCCGCTCGTCCACCACCGTCACGCGGAAGCCGCACGCGCAGGCCATGGCGCTCAAGGCCTGGCCGATGTAGCCCGCGCCGAACACCAGCAGCCGTGGCGCGGGCTCCACCACCTCCAGGAACACCGACATCGCGCCTCCGCAGCACATCCCCAGCTCGGTGGTGAGGTGCTTCTGGAGCAGGCGGGTCCCGCCGTGGGCCAGTACGGCCCGCGCCTCGTCGAGCACCAGCTGCTCGATGGCCCCGCCGCCGATGGTGCCGGCGGTGGCGCCGTCGTCGGCCACCAGCATGTGCGCGCCCGGCTTGCGCGGCGTGAAGCCGCGGCTGTTCACCACGGTGGCCAGGACGAAGCGCCTTCCTTCGGCCCGCCACCGGGCCATGGCCTCCCACACCTCGGGCGCCTCGCCCTGGCCGAGCGAGCGCAGCGCCGACTCCTGGGCCACCGTCCGGGGCAGGAAGCCGTCCTTCACACCGCGCTCCCCAGCGCCTCGGCCACGGCGCGCCGCACGAACACCGGCACCATCTCGCGACGGTAGTCGGTGTCGTAGGGGATGTTGCTCAAGGGGTGGCACTGCTTGTAGGCGCTCTCCGCCATGAGCGTGACCGCCGCCGCGTCGAGCGGTCGGCCGCGCAGCCGCTCGAGCCCGGCGATCACGCGCGGCTGGGCAGCCAGCGCGCTCACCACCAGGCGCGCCTCCTGGCAGGCTCCCGTCCCATCCAGCCGGGTGGCGAAGGCCACCGAGAGCATGGGGAAATCAATCGCCAGCCGGGGGCGCAGCTTCTGGTAGCCGAAGCGCCAGCCCTGGGCCGGCAGCGGAACGCGCACCTCCAGCACGACCTCGCCAGGCGCGAGCACGTTGTTGTGGATGCCGTCCGGAACGAAGAAGTCGTGCACCGTCACGGCGCGCCGGCCGGCGGCGCCCTCGATCACCACCTCGGCGCCGAGCGTGATGAGCACCGGCGCGGTGTCCGAGGAGTGGGCCGCCACGCAGCGCTTGCCGGCCGGGACCACGTGGCAGCGGGTGCCGTCCTTCTTCAGGCAGAACCCCAGCGCCTCGCGCCAGAAGTAGGTCTGGTTGTAGTAGGTGCAGCGGGTGTCGAGGCAGAGGTTGCCGCCCAGGGTGCCCATGTTGCGCAGCTGGGGCCCGGCCACCAGCGAGGCCGCCTTGGCCAGCGAGGGCAGCGCCGCGCGCACCCGCGGGTGCTGGGAAAGCTCGGCAAGCGTGACCAGCGCTCCCAGGCAAAGGACACCGTCCTCCTCGCGCACGCCGCGCAGCTCGCGCAGCCCGCCCAGATGGACCACGTAGCGGGGCTCGTGCAGGCGGTGCTTGAGGTTGGGGACCGCGTCGGTGCCGCCGGCCACCAGGAGCGACTCGGCGGCGTGCCGGTCCAGGTGGGCGCGCAGCTCGGCCAGGCTGCGCGGCCCCACGAACTCGAAGCGCGGCAGGGTGAGCATGGCGCTAGCGCCGGGGGGCGCCGACCGGCGCGGCGGCGGGGACCCCGGCGGGAAGCGCC
>JBBIHL010000281.1:0-4361 GCA_037447075.1 Candidatus Eiseniibacteriota bacterium
GTTGATGAGGGTCATGCACGCTCCGAAGGCGCCGGGGATGTTGAGGTCGTCGGTGATGAACCGCACCGGGTTGGAGATCGGCGAGGAGCAGTCGGCGGGCAGGTGGAACGTGGCCTGCACCACCTGATCCGCGCCGGGCGCGAGGGCCACGGTCCCGGCGATCGCAGGCACCGCACTCACCACCCAACCGGCGTCGTCGGTGACGAGCCAGGAGAAGGTGCTCCCCACGTTGCCGGTGTTGGTCAGCGTGAAGCTCATGACCACGTCCTCCGTGGCCACGGCGTCGACGCCCAGGGGGCACTCCTCGGTCGAGGCGAACACGCTGGTCTCGCTGTAGATGTCGGGGTCTCCCAGCCGCGAGTCGTCCCAGCAGGGGTAGACGGCGGTCCCCTCGCTGGCGATGCCCTGATAGTCGCCGTGGTTGGCCGAACCGCACACGAAGTTCGACCAGAACGACTGCTCGTCGCTCACCCGCCGGTTGGGGCCCCAGGTGACGCCGCCGTCGCCCGAGGAGACCATGTACTCGTACGACAGCGCGCCGCACTGGCTGTCGTCGCGCCAGTCGTGCCAGAACACGTGAACGCGCTCCCAGCCGTCCACGGTGACCTCGGGGTACTCCCCGTCGAACCACGGGTCGTCGTCGTTCAGGCGATGGGGGGCCGCCCAGTTCGCCCCGTCGTCGGAGTAGGAGACGAACAGGTCGCGGTGGTCGCGCCCGCGCTCGCCGGGTGACGGCGTGTCCCAGCCGGTGCGGAAGTGGTAGGCGCCGATCGCGGTGCTGGCGCGGTCCAGACGCAGGTAGTAGGTGCCGTCGGCGGGCAGGGTGAACACCAGGTCGGGGAGGGAGGCGTCGTTGGGCGTGAAGGGCCGGGTGAAGGCCAGGTAGCGGTAGGTCGCCACGCCCCCGGTGTCGGCGGCACACACCAGGCGCACGTTGAGCACGGTGTTGGCCGCCCCCTGGTCCTGGTCGAGGATGAAGGTCTGGCCGCGCGTGCCCGTGAACTTGTAGAAGTCGATGTCCGCACTGCTGCCCAGGCTCCCCTGGAAGGCGTTCCCCACCGCGAACGACGTGGCGCTGGCGAAGAAGTCGTTCTTCTCGGCCTCGCTCACGGTCCCGGAGACGGGAAGCGGGGCGTCGTCGTAGAAGTTCAGCGCCTCCATCCAGGTGACGTAGACCCGCCCGTCGAGGTCGCCGCCGGCGCCGCTCACGGCGATCCCCGGGCCGGCCACGCCGAACGCGCGGCGGAAGCCGGGCGCGCCGCTGAACTGGTCCTCGTAGAAGTCGGCCACGGTGACCACCGGACCGAAGCTCACGCCGGAGTCGTCCGAGCGGCGGATGCGGATGTGGCTCTGCGGGAAGTCGCCCTCGTACCAGACCACGTAGACCTCGCCGTTCGGCCCCACGGCCGGGCGCGAGTCCTGGACTGCCCCGTTGGTGGAAGGGTCGTTCAAGGCGAGGGGCGCGCTCCAGGTGACGCCGTTGTCCGTCGAGCGGATGATCTCGATCTGGCTCACCTGGCCGTTGACGAAGTTCGAGTAGGTCACGTAGAGGTTGCCGCTCGCGGGGTCCACCGCCATCCACGGCTTGTCCAGGAAGTCCGTGCCGCCCACGGCGATCTGGCGGTTGTCGTCGATCACGAAGGCGCCGCCGGCGAAGTGCCCGCGCGCCACCGCCAGCCCGGAGTTGGGCCCCAGGTTCCCCACGTCGTAGATGCCGAGGATGTAGAAGTCCCCGGTCGACGTGTTCACCGTGTGCACCGGATCGCCGCGGTAGCGCCCGCCGCTGGGCAGCGCGGGCGGGTCGCCCGCGTCCACCCAGGTGAGCCCGCCGTCGGTGGAGTAGCCGTAACCCTGCACCGCGCTCACCCCGTTGCACAGCCCCAGGGTGTTGTTCCAGCCGGCGAGCAGGTTGCTCCCCAGCACGGCGATGGAGGTCTCGGCCTGCCCCAGCGGCGCGCCCCCGTTGCAGAGCGTGCAGGTGTCCCGCGACCGGTCGTTGATGAGGTGGTCGGGCGCCAGGCCGATCACCTGCGTGCGGGAAACCCCCAGGGGTCGGGCATGCTCCGGCGCCGCCGCCTGGAAGGCCTGGTCCTCGTCGGCGAGGTCCAGGCCCCAGCGCCTCACCACCTCCTGCGGGACCGGGCGGCCCTCGGCGATCCAGTCGCGCAGCATCCGCTCGAAGGCGGCCGACGGGCGCGCGCGCGGCGCCGAGCGGGCGGCGCGGGCCGGCGGGACGGCGAGGACGACCAGCGCGAGGGTGAGGCCAGCGGCAACTACCGGACCAGGATGCGGGCGGGCGGGCGACACGGCGGACCTCCGATGTGTGGAGCCGGGGATGCCGGGACGGCTTGGAGTGCGATGATTCTACATGACGACGACGCACCCGCGAAGCGCGCGGTCAGCGAAGATGCCGCCACTTCCGGGCCACGTCCGCGTCCCGCGCGATCATGGCGTTGAACTCGTCGGCGCCGCGGTCACGCCAGCGCGGGCTGGGCGAGCCCCGTTGCGCGAGGTACAGATTCCGCTCGTTGACCCAGCCCTCGACCGGCGTGACCCCTTCGTACCGGGAGATGGGCTTGGTGTAGATCCAGCCGTCGCAGAAGTCGGACAGCCGGAAGTCCGGGTAGCCGTGCCGGTAGACGCAGTTCCTGGGCGCGAGCCGGCCGAAGGGGGTGCCGGCGAGATCGAACCCCACCGGGCGCGGGCCGCCCGGGATCCGCAACATGAGCGCGTCAATGACGCCGTCGGCCGGATGCACCCAGTCGTCGCCGTAGCCCCGGGGCCCGTTCCAGGGAGCGTGGAGGTAGACGGTCGCCACGCGCCCTCCGAGGGCCCTGCGAAGGTAGTTCCCCATTCGCGTCTCGTCGAAGCGGCGGAACCGGCCCTCGATGACGACCGGCTGGCGATAGCCGGAGAAGGCGTGGTGGATGCCCGAGTAGGCCAGCACCTTCTCGCCGCGCCCCACCGCCTCCAGGATCACGCGCGCCCATTGCTCCTCGCTCCCGCCGCGCCACACCCGGGCCATGACCGCGGCATTGTCGCGGTCGGCCGGGGTGCGGACCTGGCTCCAGTCGGGGGAGTCGTTCAGCCCCAGCACGCGGAACCTTGGCGCGCCGGGCGGGAGGCTGCGGTTCAGCTCCCAGGCTCCCCGGTAGAGGTCCACGTATTCCTGGAAGCCCCAGCTCACCAGCTGGCGGAACTGGACGAGGCGGGCCAGGTCCTCGCGCCATTCCGGGGCGGCGATCAGGGAGTCCACCAGCGGCTGGTCCTCGCGCCGCGCGAACTCCAGGGCCAGGGTGCTCACCCCGGCGCGGTGGAGCGGGGCGACCAGCGACCGCACGAAGACCGCGTCGTGCCCGATCTTGTGCTGCTCGCCCAGGAGGACCACGTCGTGCCCCGCGAACAGCCCCACCACGTAGTCGGCCGGCGTTCGGCGGTGGGCGGCCAGCCACCGCTCCAGCTCCGCGCGCAGCTCCGGCCGAAGCCGCGGCGGCTCCACGCGCGGGGCGCAGCCCGGCAGCAGCGAGAGGAGCAGCGTGGCGAGGACCAGGTGCCGTGCCGGCAGTAGCGTCATGGCGGACTCCCTCGGGAATGAGGCCCGCCGTGGCCCGGCGGATCGGCGCGGGGTCGTGCGCCCCGCCTACTCGACCTCGCGGCGCCCCTCCAGGGCCCGCGACAGCGTGACCTGGTCGGAATACTCCAGGTCGGAGCCCATCGGCACCCCGCGCGCGATGCGGGTCACCTTGACGTCGAGCGGGGCCAGCAGCTTGCCCAGGTAGAGGGCGGTGGCCTCGCCCGCCACGTTGGGGTTGGTGGCGAGGATCACCTCCTGGATCGTGCCGGGCTTGAGGCGGTCCAGCAGCTCGCGGATGCGCAGGTCGTCGGGTCCCACGCCGTCGAGCGGCGAGATGGCCCCGCTCAGCACGTGGTAGCGGCCCCGGAAGCTGCCGGTGCGCTCGAACACCAGGACGTCGCCGGGCTGCTCGACCACGCACACCACGCTCTCGTCGCGCTGCGGGTCGGCGCAGATCGCGCATGGGTCGCCCTCGCTGAAGTTGCCGCAGACGCTGCAGAAGCCCACGTGCTCCTTGACCAGCCGGATGGCCTCGGCCAGGCGCAGGGCCTCGTCCCGCGGCAGCCGCAGCAGGTGAAGGGCCAGGCGCTGGGCGGTCTTCTGCCCGATGCTGGGGAGCTTGGCCAGCTCGGCCACCAGGTTCTCGAGGAGCTTGGAGCTGTACATGTCGGGGGCGAGGGGCGCGGCCGTCAGAAGGGAAGCTTCATCCCGCCCGCGAGCGGGCCGAGCGCCTGCTTCAGGTGCTCCTCGGCGCGCCCCTGGGCCTCGTGGACCGCGGCCACGATCA
>JBBIHL010000281.1:4371-4609 GCA_037447075.1 Candidatus Eiseniibacteriota bacterium
CCAGCAGCTCGGCGTCGGCGTCCTTGAGGGACTCCGGGCTGATCTTCAAGGACAGGAGGCGCTGCCGCCCGTCCACGGTGGCCTGCACCGCGCCCCCGCCCGCGCTGGCCTCGAAGCGCGTCTCCTTGAGCTTCTGCTCGATGGCCTGCATCTGCTGCTGGATCTGCTGGGCTTGCTTCACGAACTGGCCGAGGTTCTTGATGTCCATGGAGTCTCCGCTCCCGGCCGGGGCGCCGGG
>JBBIHL010000282.1:0-4603 GCA_037447075.1 Candidatus Eiseniibacteriota bacterium
GGCGGGCCTGGCGCTGGCGGCGGCCCTCGCGAGGGCGCGGCCCTGGCTGCCGACCGGGGCGGTGGGGTTCGCGGCCGCGGCGGCACTGGCGGCGGTGCTCTACGTGGTGCTGCTGGTCGCGCTGCGCGCGGTGGGGCGGGAGGACGCGGAGCTGCTGATGGAGGCGCTGCCGGAAGCGCTGCGGCCGAGGTAGGGGGACCTCGGGAGCGGTCCGGCCCACGGCGATTGACCCTCGTCGTCGGTGCGCGTAGTGTCTCCGCCTCCCGCTCCAGCCGGGATCTCCTCGCCATGTCCGCCCCCGACCTCTCCAGCCTCCGCATCGATCGTCAGGCCCGCGCGGCGTCGCCCTCGGGCCCCGCCGCCCGCGTGTGGATCGCCCTCGGGGCCGTGCTGGCCGTGCTCGCCGCAGCGGCCTTCCTGCTTTCCCGCCCCCGCGCGCCCCAGGTCCGCGTCGCCCTCGCCGAGGCCACCGGCGGCGGCAGCGTCTCCGGCGAGGGGATCACGGCGAACGGCTACGTGGTGGCTCGCACCAAGGCGTCGGTCTCGGCCAAGATCACCGGTCGTCTGGAATACCTGGGCGTGGCCGAGGGCTCGGCGGTCAGGGAAGGGCAGGTGATCGCGCGGATCGAGGCCGGCGACTACCTGGCCCAGCTCTCCAGCGCCCGCGCCAGCGAGGCGGAGTTCGAGGCGCAGCTGTTGCAGGCGCGGCGCGACCTCATGCGGGCCCAGGCGCTGCGTGCCAGCAACCTCAACTCGGAAGCCGAGGTCGAGAACGCCGCGACCCGCGTGGACGTTCTGGCCGCGCAGCTCAACGCCGCCAGGGCGCGCGTGAGCCTGGCCGAGGTGAACCTGGAGAACACCCGCGTGCGCGCCCCCTTCGACGGCACGGTGCTGCGCAAGGACGCCGAGGTGGGCGAGATCGTCGCTCCGTCCTCGGCGGGCGGGGGCCTCACGCGCACGGCGATCGCCACCATGGCCGATCTGGCCACGCTCGAGGTGGAGGTGGACGTGAACGAGGCCTACATCGCCCAGGTCCGCAACGCCCAGGCCGCCCGCATCATCCTCGACGCCTACCCCGACACCTCCTTCCGCGGCCGCGTGCGGCAGGTGGTGCCCACCGCCGACCGGCAGAAGGCCACGGTCCTGGTCAAGGTCTCGATCCTCGACCGCGACCCGCGCATCCTGCCCGAGATGGGCGCCAAGGTGGTCTTCCTGCGGGCGGGCACCGTCGCGACCGAGGCCGCGGCCCGGCGCGTGCTGCTGCCGCGCTCGGCGGTGGTGCGCGGGGCCGAGGGCGCGCGCGTCTGGGTGGTGCAGGGCGGCCGGGTGACGGCGCGCGCCGTGGACCTGGGTCCGGAACGCGACGGCAGGATCGAGGTCCGCACCGGGCTCGGTGGGGGGGAGAGCGTGGTGCTCGACCCGCCGGCGGGGCTCAAGGACGGCGCGCGCGTGCGCGTGGCCGGGTCGTGACGGAGGGAGCGCATGGCCTCGGTTCAAGTCAAGAACGTCAGCAAGGTCTACCGCCGCGACCGGCAGGAGGTCCCGGTGCTCGACGGCCTCACGCTCGACATCGCCGAGGGAGACTTCGTGGGGCTCATGGGACCCTCCGGCAGCGGCAAGACCACCTTGCTTAACTTGATCGCCGGCATTGACAAGCCGACCTCGGGCGAGGTGATCGTGGGCGGCACCAACCTCGCCCAGCTCGACGGCCGCAAGCTCGCCCGCTGGCGCTCGCACCACATCGGCTTCATCTTCCAGTTCTACAACCTGATCCCGGTCCTGACCGCGCAGCAGAACGTGGAGCTCCCCCTGCTGCTGTTGCGGATGAGCGGCAAGGAGCGGCGCCGCCGCGGCCGGACCGCGCTGGAGCTGGTGGGGCTGGGCGACCGGCTCAAGCACTACCCGCGCCAGCTCTCGGGCGGCCAGGAGCAGCGCGTGGCCATCGCCCGCGCGGTGGTGAGCGACCCGTCCATCCTGCTCGCCGACGAGCCGACCGGGGACCTGGACCGCAAGTCCGCCGCCGAGATCCTGGAGCTGCTGGAGCGGCTGAACCGGGAGTACCGCAAGACCATCGTCATGGTCACGCACGACCCGCACGCGGCCGAGCGCGCCCACCGCGTGATGCACCTGGAGAAGGGCGAGCTCTCGAACTAGGAAGGCCGAGGCCATGAACCTGTTCTCCCTGGTGCTGGTGAACCTGGGCCGCAACAAACGGCGCACCGGGCTCACCGCGTTGAGCGTGGTGATCGCGCTGTTCCTGTTCTGCTCCCTGCGCGGCGTGCTCGACACCCTGGCGGCCTCGATCCGGGTGGGGAGCGAGGCGCGGCTGGTGGTGCAGAACAAGATCTCCATCATCTTCCCCTTGCCGGTCGTCTACCGCGACCGCCTCGCCGCGATCCCGGGAGTGAAGTCGGTGAGCTACGCCAACTGGTTCGGCGGACGCGATTCCGTGGACCCGAACGACTTCTACGCCCAGTTCGCGGTGGACGCCGTGACCTACTTCCCCATGTACGCCCGCGACGCCCTGATCATCGCCGCCGACCGCCCCCAGGCCGAGATCGCCGTGCCCGCCGGCGTGGACCCCAAGCTGGCCGCGTTCCTCGCCGAGCAGAGCGCGTGCGTGGTGGGGGAGAGGCTCTTCAAGCGCAAGGGCTGGAGGCTGGGCCAGACCATCAACGTGGACGGCACCATCTTCCCGGGCAGCTGGCCGTTCACGATCCGCGCGGTCTACCGCGCCGTGGATCCCGCCTTCGGCGAGGAGGCCGTCATCTTCCACTGGAAGTACCTGAACGAGCGGGGCATGGGGGGGCGGGGGCCGGTGGGCTGGTACATCCTGGAGCTGGCCGACCCGAACGGCGCGGCCGCGCTGTCGAAGCGCATTGACGCCATGTTCGAGAATTCGGCCGCGGCCACGCGCACCGGCACCGAGCGGGCCTGGCAGGCCGGGTGGGTCAGCATGTACGGCAACGTGCCGTTCCTGATCGGGGTGATCGGCCTGGCCGTGGTGTTCGCCATCCTGCTGGTCGCCGCCAACACCATGATGATGGCCACGCGGGAGCGCACGGCGGAGTTCGGGGTGATGAAGACCCTGGGCTTCGAGGACGGCATGATCTTCCGCGTGGTGCTGGCCGAGGCGGCCGTGATCACGCTGGGCGGGGGCCTGGCGGGCGCCTTGCTGGCCAAGTGGGCGATCGAGTCCTCCAAGTTCAACGCCATGGGGTTCCTGCCTTCCATGACCGTGTCGTGGGCCACGGTGGCCACCGGGATCGCGATCGCGGTGATGATGGGCGCGGTGAGCGGCCTGATCCCCGCCTGGCAGGCCTCGCGGCTGCGCATCGTGGACGCGCTGCGGCGCGTGCAGTAGGAGGGCGCATGGGGATCCCGCTCGTCTACAACGTGCGCAGCGTGATGCAGCGGCCGGTCTCGACCTCGGCCACCGCCACCGGCATCGCCTTCGTGGTGGCCATCCTGATCGGGGCCTTCGCGCTCGCCAGCGGCTTCCAGGCGGCGCTGGTCGAGACCGGCTCGCCGGTCAACGTCATCGTGCTGCGCACCGGCGCCGACAGCGAGATCTCGAGCGGCGTCGGCCGGGACGCGGCCAACATCATCCGCGCCTTGCCCGAGGTGGCTGCGGATGCCGCCGGCCGGCCGCTGGCGAGCGCCGAGATGGTGGTGGTGATCAGCCGGCCGCGCCTGGGGATGGCGGGGGAGAGCAACGTGACCGTGCGCGGCCTCGACCCCTCGGGCCTCGCGCTGCGGCGCCAGGTCACGGTGACCGAGGGTCGCCTGTTCGCTCCCGGGACCGACGAGGTCGTGGTCGGCGGCCGCATCGCCCGGCGCGTCGCCGGGTGCGGCGTGGGCGAGACCCTGCGGCTCGGCCAGCGCGACTTCAAGGTGGTCGGCCAGTTCGCGGCCGGCGGCTCGGCGTTCGAGTCGGAGATCTGGGGGGACGTCACGGTGCTCGGCCCCGCCCTGGGCCGGGACAACGTGTTCCAGAGCGTGACCTTCACCATGCGCGACACCTCGCGCTTCCGCGCCATCAAGCGCCAGCTCGAGGGCGACCCGCGCCTGGGCGTCCAGGCGCGCACCGAGCGGCAGTGGTACGCGGAGCAGTCCCGGCTGCTGGCCAACGTGATCCGCGGGGCGGGAGTGTTCATCACGCTCATCATGGCGGTGGGGGCCGTCTTCGGCGGCATGAACACCATGTACGCCGCGGTGGGGGCCCGCACCGGGGAGATCGCCATGCTCATGGTGCTGGGGTTCGGCCGGTGGTCGGTGATGGTCTCGTTCCTCGTCGAGTCGGTGATCCTGGCGCTGATCGGCGGCGTGCTCGGGTGCGTGTTCGCCCTGCCGGTGAACGGGATCACCACCAGCACCACCAACTGGGCCTCGTTCAGCGAGGTGGCGTTCGCCTTCCGGGTGACGCCGGCGGGGATGGCCGCGGGCCTGCTGTTCGCGACCTTGATGGGCGTGGCGGGCGGGTTCCTGCCGGCGCTGCGGGCGGCGCGCCAGCCGCTGGCGGCGACGCTGCGGGGGGAGTAGGGGGCCGGAGCCCGTCAGCGACCCGCGGCCAGGCGCCGGATCGCCGCGCCCCGGCCCATCA
>JBBIHL010000283.1:0-4593 GCA_037447075.1 Candidatus Eiseniibacteriota bacterium
CGTCTCGCCGCCGGCGGGCGCGTGCTCACGCGGAAGGTGGTGCTGGCCAGGTAGGGGTCCCACGCGGCGAGGCCGGGCGTTGCCCGGGATCCCCGCCTGGGCGTAGAATAGTAACAGGTCTTACCGAAGGGGCCGGCGTCCCCGCGGCGCCGGCCCCGACGCGTCCCTATGCCCCGCGCCGCTCGTCCCACGGCCCGGGCCCCGACAACCCATCGCCCCGCTCAACGGACGTAGGAGGCCCCGCCCATGCGTCGCATCGCCCTCTCGCTCGCCGCCCTGGCCCTTTCCGCATCCCTGGCCCGCGCGCAGGTCGTCCAGATCACCACCAACGTCGCGACCAACACGACCTGGGGGCCCACCGGTACCGTGGTGGGCACCATCTTCTGGGTGCGCAACAGCATCGGCGTCAACTCCGGCGTGACCCTCACCATCCAGCCCGGGGTCATCGTCAAGTTCGACCTCGCCCGCGGCCTCACCGTGAACGGGACGCTCTCGGCGGTGGGGACCTCGCCGAGCAACATCGTCTTCACCTCCATCCGCGACGACGTGGGCGGCGACACCAACGGCGACGGGGGCGCCACGGTCCCGGCGCCCAACGACTGGGTCGGCCTCACCTTCCCGGACGCGGCGCCCGACGCCAGCGTGATGGACTTCTGCGACCTCAAGTTCGCGGGCTCGGGGAATCGCGGCGGGGTGCTGTTCGACGGCAACTCCAGCAGCCTGACCAACTCCTTCGTGCGCCGCTGCTACTACGGCGTGGACTGCCAGGGGACGGCCTCGCCCACCATCACCGGCACCAGCATCGAGGCCTCCACCCAGACCCCGATCGTGCTGGACTTCACCGCCACCCCGGTGCTGGGCAGCCTGGTCTTCTCCAGCAGCAACAACGGCTACGACGCCTTCGGCCTGCGCGGCGGCACCCTGACAGGCGCCGCCACGCTCCCGGTGCGGGGCGCCACCGTCGGAGCCACCCCGATCCCCAACGTGACCTACGTGCTGGTCTCGAGCCTCACCATCGGCGCCACGGGGAACCTCACCATCAGCCCCGGGGTGGTGATCAAGCCGCTCGCCGGCGTCACCTTCACGGTGAGCGGCACGCTCACCATGAACGGCACGGTCACCGACACCATCACCGTGACCTCCATCCACGACGACAACTTCGGCAAGCCGCAGGACACCAACAACAACGGCTCCATCACCGCGCCCAACCGCGGCGACTGGGGGCGCATCGTGTTCAACGCGGGCTCGACGGGGTCGCTGCAGTACTGCCGGATCAAGTTCGGCAGCAACGCCGTTTCGCAGGGCCTGGTCGAGATGACCGACGTCTCCGTGAACATCTCCAACACCCTGTTGAGCGACGCCGGCCACGGCGTGTTCATTCGCGGCGTGTCGGCCCCCGCGCTGACCGACGTGGCCATCAACAACTGCTCCTCCACGCCGGTCCTCATGTCCATCTCCGCCAACCCCACCTTCACGAACGTCACCTTCCTCGCCAACGCGCTCACCGCCCTGGGCATCAACGGCGAGAGCGTCGCCGTGAACTCCTCCCTGCCGCAGCGCACCGTGGCGGGCTTCGCCAACATCACCTACGTGCTGCTCAACGGGAACCTCCAGATGCTGAGCCCCGCGGTGCTGACCGTGAGCCCGGGCGTGGTGCTGAAGTTCACCACCCAGCTGTCGCTGGTCATCGACGGGTCGCTGGTGGCCGACGGGGACCCCGTGAACCGGATCGTGTTCACCTCCATCAAGGACGACCTCTACGGCAACCCCCTGGACACCAACGGCGACGGCTCCACCACCACCCCCAACACCGGCGACTGGGGCAGCATCCAGTTCACCGCCACCAGCGACGACTTGACGGCCAAGCTGGACTATTGCCGCCTCACCTACGGCTCGGGCGACTTCTCCTCTCCCGGGGGCAGCGTGCGAACCACGAGCGCCGCGCCCACCATCACCAACTGCTTCATCTCCAAGAGCAGCTACGGGTTCCGCATCGACGGCAACGCCACGCCGCTGGTTGACAACTGCGACATCAACAACTGCACCAACGCGCCGTTCGCGATCTCGGTTCTGACCAACCCGACGCTCACCAACAACGTGTTCGCGAGCAACGGGCTCAATGCCATCGCGCTGATCGGGGAGACGATCTCGCAGAACGCCACCATCCGTTACCGGCCGGGGGTGGGCCCGCCCTCCTTCCCGGTGCCCTTCGCCTACGTGCCGCTGGGGACCATCACGGTGGCGAGCGGGGTCACCCTGGCGATCGAGCCCCAGGTGGTGATCAAGCCCAACAGCAGCTTCACCGTCTTCACGGTCAACGGGGCGCTCAACGCAGTGGGGAGCAACGGTACCACGGGGCGGGTGGTGTTCACCTCGCGCCGCGACGACAACCCCGCCTACGGCGGGGACACCACGCCCAACGACGCTACCGGCCCGCAGGCGGGCGACTGGGGCAACCTCCAGTTCACCGACACCAGCGTGGACGCCTCGTGCGTGCTGCGGAACTGCCTGTTCCAGTTCGGCGGCGCGGGCGGCAGCGACTTCGGCGCCATCTACACGCTGTCGGCGAGCCCCAAGCTGGCGCGGCTGGAGTTCTTCCAGTGCGCGACCGCCATGACCTTCGCCGGCAGCTCGCAGCCCAGCGTGGACAGCGTGACGGTGCTCAACTGCACCCAGATCCCCATCGCCTTCTCGCTGGCGAGCGACCCCTCGTTCGCCAACATGACGCTGGCCAACAACACCTTCACCTGCCTGGGCATCCTGGGCGAGACGATCGGCCAGAACGTGCGCACCCGGGTGCGGAGCCTGGGGACCATCGGCAACATCGCCTACTGCCCGACCGGCACCATCACCATCGGGTTCGGGGCCACCTGGACCATTGACCCGGGCATCGTCATCAAGCTGGGGCGCGCCGTTGACCCGATCGGCACCCTCATCAACATTGACGGGGCCCTGGTGGCCGACGGCAAGCCCGACAGCCTGATCGTCTTCACCTCGTCGGCCGACGACGCCTTCGGCGGGGACCTGCGCAGTGACGGGGCCACCACCCAGCCGCTGCCGGGGCAGTGGTTCTACATCCAGTTCCGGGCGATCAGCAACGACGCGGGGACGGTGCTAGACCACTGCCGCTTCCGCTACGGCGGGTTCGGCGTCTCGGGCGCGGTCCAGTTCATCAGCGCCGGCCCCACGCTCACCAACTGCGTCTTCACCTCCAACTCCGGTTACGGCGCCTGGATCGAAGGCGCCTCGACGCCCACCTTCACCAACTGCAACTTCGACTCCTCGACCATCGCGCCCGTGAACATGTCGCTGGTGAGCAATCCTACCTTCACCAACGCGCAGTTCCTGGGGAACGCCTACACCGCGCTAGGGGTCATCACCGAGACCATCGCCCAGGACCTGCTGTGGCCCATCCGCGCGGTGGCCGGCAAGCAGAACATGCCCTACCTGGTGCAGGGTCAGCTCGTCACCGGGCTGGGCAGCACGGTGACGCTCCAGCCCGGCGTGCGGGTGAAGTTCACCGGCGGCGGGTCCATCCTCGTCCAGCGCGCCTTCATCGCCGAGGGGCGCACCCAGCCCGAGAGCCTCATCGTCTTCACCTCCCATCGCGACGACTTCTACGGCGGGGACACCAACAACGACGGCGGCGCCACCACGCCGGCGGCGAGCGACTGGAACTACATCACCGTGGACGCCACCGCCATTGATCCCCAGGTGCGCTTCAGGAACTGCGTCATGCGCTACGGTGGGAGCGGCACCACCCAGGGGGTGGTGCGGTGCGTGAACTCGTCGCCCAGCCTGGACTCGTGCATCATCGCCAACAACGCCGTGGGCGTCTCGGTGGAGGGCGCGAGCAACCCCACCATCCACGGCTGCAGCATCTACGGCAACACCAACTTCGGCGTGAACAACACCGGCACCTCCTTCTGCGTGAACGCCGAGGGGAACTGGTGGGGCGCGGCCACCGGCCCCAACGACGCCTCGGCGGCGGCCGACCTGTGCCTGCTGGGCTCCAATGCCAGCGCCGGCAACAGCGTGAGCAACAACGTGGACTACCTGCCCTACGCCACGGGCGGGGTGCTGAGCGCCCTGCTCGGCGACGTGAGCCTCAACGGGCAGGTGCTCGCCTACGACGCGTCCCTGGTGCTGCAGTACGTGGTGGCGCTCATCTCGCTCAGCCCCCTCCAGCAGCTGGTGGCGGAGGTGAGCGGGGTGCCGCCCATCACCGCCTTCGACGCCTCCCTCATCCTCCAGTACGTGGCGGGCGTGATCCGCGCCTTCCCGGCGGCGAGCGCGGGCCCCAACGTGGACCTGGGCGACGTGCTGGCGGCGCGCGCCCTGGCGCAGCGCGCCCGGGGCGAGTTCCAGGTGGCGCTGGCCGAGGGCTGGCGCGAGGGTGACGAGTGGGTGGTGCCGGTGCGGGTGACCGGCACCGCGCCGGTCTACTCCCTGGAGCTGCGGCTCGAAGGCGCCTCGGCGCCGGCCTTGAGCCGGGTGCAGGTCGGCCCCGACGCGCGGGCGGTGGCCGAGCACGCCGCCGGCGCCGGCGAGGCGCGTATCGCCATCGCGGTGGTCGGGGCGCTCTCCGGCGAC
>JBBIHL010000284.1:0-4588 GCA_037447075.1 Candidatus Eiseniibacteriota bacterium
GGCCACGTCGTTGTCGGAGGCCAGCAGCACCACCCAGTCGGGCCGGTAGCGGTCGCCCTCGGTGCGGTACCACAGCAGCTCCTGGGCGGTGCCGTAGCCGCTCACGCTGCCGTTCACCACCTCCAGCCGCGACCCGGCGCCTTCGAGCCGGGCGGCCAGGCACGATTCGCGCGCCACGCCGTAGCCCCAGCCGAAGGAGTCCCCCAGCAGCAGCACGCGACGCACGCCGGCTGCGCGCGTCTGGTCGCGCTCGCGGTCCCGCAGCCCGCGCGAGTTGATCGCGACCTCGGCGCGGAAGCCCGGTCCCGCGAAGAGGCCGCGCTGCCCCGGCCGGTGCGACCAGCCGAGCAGCGCGTCGTGCCGCCAGAACGTGGCCCGCTCCGCCCAGGCCGGCTTCCATTGGGGCGCCAACACGCGCGCCAGGCCCTCGGCCGCGGCCAGCCCGAGGACCGTTCCCACCAGGACCACCAGGCCACGCTTAACGAGTCTCCCGATCCCGGACCTCCGCGCTCCCGGCGCGGCTCACCGCCTTGCAGCCTGCACGGCCACGGGGCCGAGGCCCTCAAGTGGCCGCGCGGCCGCGCCGATAAGTGGCCCAGGATACCGCACACCTCCGGTCCCGGCCCACGGAGAGGCAAGGCGCCTCGATCCATGATGACCAAGTCACCGTCGCAGGCTCCCCATGCGCCGCGTTCCGAGGCCGACGACCCGGCGGTCAAGGCGGCCGCCGCGTGGGTGGGCCAGCTCGCCCGCACCCTCAAGACCTGCCGCCTCTACGACGCCAACAACCCCACCGTGGTCAAGTTCCGCGAGGAGCTGGCCGCTTCGCTGCGCCGCGCGCTGGAGGAGACCGGCGAGTGGCCGCTTCGCTTCACCGCCGAGGACGTGCTGCTCGAGGAGCAGTCCCTCTACCCCGCCAAGTCGCGCGAGGACAACCTGGCGCTGCCGTTCTTCCGCGACGGCGTGCGCGGCATCACGCTCAAGCCCGGCATCGCGCCGGCCGAGGTGCACAAGCTGCTCGACTGCGTGCTGCAGGTGACGGGCCAGAGCCTCACCGACGACGACCTGGTCACGCTGCTGTGGGAGGCCAACCTCCACCACGTGGACATTGACTACGTGCCGGCGGTGGACAGCAGTGGCGGGGGCGGACCGGGCGGCCCGGCCGAGGCCGGCGAGGGCGAGCTGGTGCCGTGGCCGCAGCCGGCGCTGGCCGACGAGCCCGCGCCCCGGGTGGAGGCCGCGCAGGTGCAGTCCGGCGGGGACGCGCAGCGCTCCGGCCGGTCCGACGACTGGGCCACCGGGCAGGGGGTGGCCGAGGTGGAAGCGGAGTTCGAGGAGCTCTCGTACCTCTCCGAGTCGGAGAGCGCCCGTTTCCGCGCGGAGTTCGAGGCCGAGCGGAACGCCTCGCTGGTCGGCTCCACCCTGGCCGTGGCGCGCGCCTACCTGGCCGCCGGCGCCGGCGCGGAGGACCGCCAGGAGCTGGGTCGCTTCCTGCCGCGCCTGCTGCGGCTCGCCATCAGCAACGGCGCCTGGCTCGAGGCGCGCGAGGCGGTGGCCATGCTCAACCAGTGCGAATGGCCCGACTGGTCCATGGAGAGCTTCAACCAGGAGCTGCTCCAGCCCATCGCGGTCTCGGGCACGGTGCAGCACCTGGACGTGCAGGAGACCGCCCAGATCCTGGAGTTCACCGCGCTGGCGCGCGAGCTGGGGGACTTCGGCGTGGACTGGCTGTGCCAGGTGCTGGGCGAGAGCGCGCAACGTCGCACGCGCCAGCTGCTGGCCGAGACCATCGCCCAGCAGTGCAAGCAGAACCCCGAGCGCCTGGCGCCGTGGCTCTCCGATCCGCGCTGGTACGTGGTGCGCAACGTGGTGCACATCCTGGGCTGGATCGGCGGGCCCGCCACCGCGGGTCTCCTGCAGGTCGCCGCCCGCCACCCTGAACCGCGCGTGCGAACCGAGGTGGTGGGGGCCTTGGGGCAGCTGGAGCCGCGCCTGGCGCGCCCCATCCTGGTCAAGCTGCTCTCCGGGGCCGACAGCCGCCTGTTCTGCGCCATCCTGCACCAGCTCTCGGCCGAGCGGGACGAGGCGGTGGCCCGGCTGGTGCTGGGCTACCTGCAGGATCCCGAGTTCGAGCTGCGGCCCCCCGAGGAGCAGCGCGCCGTCTATTCCGCGCTGGGGGCCGTGGGCGGCGACGGGCTCATCGCCGACCTGGAGGGCGAGCTGCTCAAGGGCTCCTGGTTCGCCCGCTACGACGCGCATCGCGGACAGGTCGCCCGGGTGCTGGCCCGCATCGGCACCCCGCTCGCGCGCCAGATCCTGGAGCGCAACGCCGCCTCCAAGCGCACCGCGGTGCGCAAGGCCTGCGAGGACGCGCTCGCCGCGTTCAACGCCCGTGAATGAGATCGCGTCCCACGAGGCCGAGGACACCGCCCGGCTCAACGAGCTGGCCGCCGCGCTCATCCTCAAGCTGCTGGCGCTGATCCGCACCGCCCGCACCCACGACGTCACCAATCAGCTGTTCGTGCGCCAGGAGCGCGAGTTCGCCGCGCTGCTCCAGTCCGGCTTCGAGGAGGAGGACGAGCTGGCGCTGTTCGCGGTGGGCGAATACCTCTACCTGAACGGCGTGCGGCTGCGCGCCCAGGCCTCGCTGCTGCCCTCGCAGCACGCGCTGATCGCCGAGCTGGAGCGCCGCCAGCTGGGCGGGATCCGCTTCCTCACCGGCGTCACCGAGACCGAGCTGGAGCGCTTCTTCCAGCTGTTCCTGGCCGCCGAGGACGCGGCCCTGGCCGAGCGGCTGGCCGAGACCTGCCGGGAGGCCTCCATCCAGCACCTCGAGCCCATCCCGGCGGCGGAGATGGACGAGGACGACCTGGCGCGCCGGCTGGGCCAGGAGGTCGTCACGCCCGGCGAGCGCGGCCGCGCCAAGAAGGTGTTCTGGCGCGCGGTCATGGGCACCAAGCGGATCATGCTGCGCGCGCGCCAGACCGGCCGCGCCGACCTGCGGCACGCCAAGCGCCTGGTGCAGCCCATCGTGGACAGCGTGATGAAGCACGAGCACTCGATCGTGGGGCTCACCGCCATCAAGCAGCACGACGAGTACACCTACGCCCACTGCGTGAACGTGAGCGTGCTCTCGGTTTCCATGGGCCACCACCTGGGGTTCGACCGCCAGGCGCTCGCCGACCTGGGCGTGGCCGGGTTGCTGCACGACCTCGGCAAGCTCTCGGTGCCCGCGGCGGTGCTGCAGAAGCCCGCCGCGCTCACCGCCGACGAGTGGGTGCTGATGAAGCGCCACCCCATCGAGGGCGTGAAGATGATGACGCGGCTGCCGGGGCTCTCCACGCTCACGCTGGACGCCATGCGGGTGGCGTTCGAGCACCACATGAACCGCGACCGAACCGGCTACCCCGAGGTGGCCATGGAGTGGTCCCAGTCCACCCTGTCGCGCATCGTGGCGGTCGCCGACTGCTTCGACGCCATGACGGGCCACCGCGCCTACCACAAGCGGCCGCTCTCGGCGTTCGAGGCGCTCGGCATCCTGCTGGGCACGGCCCGGGTGCAGTTCGACCCCGCCGCGCTGTGGGCGCTGCTGAAGACCGTGGGGCTCTACCCGCCGGGTACCGCGCTCATCCTGAGCTCGGGGCACATCGTGGTGTCCCTCACGCCCAACCCGGAGAGCCCGCGCCGGCCGGCGGTGCGCGTGATGCTGCGGCCCGACGGCTCGCTGGCGCCCCAGGACCAGCCCGAGGACTGGAGCCCGCTCCCCGACGAGCTGCGCGTCGAGCGCGTGCTGCCGCCGGAGGAGCTCACCGCCGACGCCGCCGAGTACCTCGCCGCGTAGACTGGAGCCGGCGCACCAAGAGGAACCGGGCGGCGCCTGCGCGCCGCCCGGCCGCTGGCGGGCCCGCCGTCCGCCGCCGTGGACGCTCCCCGTGATTGCCACGCAACGGACCGACGCGGACCCGCAAAGCCTGCCGCTAGTCGTCCTCCTCCCACTCCTCGCCGTAGTCGGCGTACCCGGGCGGCGGACAGAAGCCGTAGTCCGGGTAGGCTTCGACCACGCGGATCACCCGCGGGTGGTGGCTGTGGCGCCAGTGCGAATAGTAGAGGTCGAGGCTGGCGAACGAGCGGCCGCAGTAGGAGTCGTAGTAGACGAACCCGCGCGGCGCCTGATTGGCGAGCACGGCGCCCAGGAACAGGCCGCCCAGGAAGCCGCCGATCGCGGCGCCGCTGTCGCTGCGCCGCACGATGTAGGTGGAGTGGACGTGGGCCGGCCCCTTGTAGCGGATCACCCGCGCCGGTCCCTTCCAGCGCCGGTGGCTGGCCTGGGCGGCGGGGGCGAGGACGCCGACGGCCATGGCGGCGAGCAAGGTCGCGGCAACGAGGCGAGTGAGGCGGTGGCTGCGCGTCATGTCTGGATCCTCCGTCGGTCCGGGGCAAGGGCCCCTTCGCGGACGCATTACGCAAGCCGCGTACCGTGCGGGCCCCGGGCGCGGAAGGGTCGCGCGCGGGCGGACTTGGGGGGTCGGGCGCGGCCTTCCGGCCGGGTGGCCCCGGGGCGCGGTGTGGCGCGTGCGCCACACCGCGC
>JBBIHL010000285.1:0-3147 GCA_037447075.1 Candidatus Eiseniibacteriota bacterium
CCGTGCGTCTGCGGCGTCGAGGGCAGCGAGAGCACCACGTAGTGCGAGCGGCCCAGCAGCTCGTCCAGGCGCTCGCGCGGCAGCAGCTCGTCCACGTCGCCGGCCGGGAGCGGGCGCCGCCGCAGGCCCACGACCCGCATGCCGAAGGCCCGCGCGCGCTGGGCCACCGCCCGTCCGATCCCAACCAGACCGATCAGGCCCACCGTGTCCCCGGCCAGCTCGCGGAAGGCGGGGGGCCGGGTCCAGAGCGGCTCCTGCTCCCAGCGGCCCCGGTTCTGCGCGTCGCGCGCCAGGTGCAGCTTGCGCGCGAAGGCCAGCATGACCCCCAGGACGTGCTCCGCGATGGGCCCGGCATGGAGGCCGCGGGCGTTGGTGAGCGCCACGTCGCTCTGCACCATGGCGGGGAACAGCAGGCTCTGTGCGCCGGCCGCGGTGATCTGCACCCAGCGCAGGCGGCGCGCCCGCGGGAAGTTCCGGGCGTCGAGCCCCCAGCCGAACAGCGCGTCCGCCTGGGGCAGCTCCCGCTCGAACTCCTCCTGGCTGCGGGCGTGGACGATCTCGACCTCCGGGAAATCCCGCCGCAGGTCGTCCACGCAGGACTGGGGGATCGTCCAGAGGGAGAACTCGTGCTGGGCGTGGAGGAGCACCCGGGTCATCCGACCCATTCTGCCATGCGCGTGCGGGGCGCGCCACGCGCCCACCCGGCGCCCCTTGGCCCGGCGGTGCGGCCGACGACCCACACGGGCGGAGGTTGCACTTGCGCCTGCGGGATGCGATCGCTACTCTGCTGCGGATTCCGCGCTTCGTATCGCCGGGCAAGGAGAAGACGTGAAGACCATCCTGCGCGTTGCCGTGGTTTCCTGCCTGCTCGGGGCGGCGGCCGGCGTCACGACCGCGCTCGCCGGCCCCTGGGTGCTCAACCCCAAGGAGTTCTACAGTCAGTTCCTGGCCGGCGCGTCCCGGACGGCGGACTGGTTCGACTCCGGGGGGAACCGCGCGAAGCTGTTGGGCGGCGGCCGCTCCAGCGAATACAGCCTCACCAGCTACAACGAGTTCGGGTGGCGCAAGGGGGTCAACGTCGTCCTGGTCGCGCCGTTCAAGAGCGTGAACTTCCGTCAGGATGGCACGGGCTTCGACGGCACGGAAAGCGGCCTTCAGGACCTCGGCGTGGGGTTCCGGCTGGGCCTCGTGCGCGGCAGCACGCCGGTGGCCGTGCAGCTCGACTGGCGCGGGCCGGCCGGCTACAACCGCTCGCTCTCCCCGCGCCTGGGAGAAGGATCCCAGGACGTGTCGGCCCAGCTGCTGGCCGGCAGCTCGCTCACCGGGCTGCACGCCTTCGTCCAGGCCGGGGGAGGATACCGCGCCCGCTTCAGCATGCCCGAGGATTCGCTCCTGACGGCGGCCGGGGGTGGCGCGGCGGACACGGCGCGGTTCGAGCGCGGCGACGCCGGCGAGGTGTTCTACTCGGCCGACGTGGGCGTCTGGGTCCTGCCGCGGCTGCTGCTCGCCGGCAACGTCAACGGGCTCTCGCAATCCGGGCGCGGCGATCGGCGCAGCGTCCTGGAGGCGGGTCCGCGTCTCATCTACCGCGTGGATGACGCGCTCGACCTGATCGCGGGCTCGAGCCACTCGCTGGCGGGCGAAAACACCCCAAAGGACGACCGCTACTTCGTCGGACTGGCGTTCAAAGGCACCAAGCTGACGCGCTACCAGGGCTACACGGGGAGCGCCGAAGACCGCTAGCCGAGGCGCCGTCCGGCTCGGGAGGCCCTCGACATCGTGCAGCACCTGCGCCGACTGCTCCCCTACCTCGCGCGCCACCGCACCGGGCTCGCCTGGGGCAGCGTGTGCGTGGCGCTCGCCAACCTGGTCGCCCTGACCCAGCCACAGGTGCTGCGCGTGGCGGTGGACGACCTCTACCACGGCGTCACCTCGGAGAAGCTGGGCCGCTACGCCCTGGTCATCCTGGCCATCGCGCTGGTGGCGGGGACCTTCAAGTTCCTCATGCGCGAGTGGATCACGGGGATCTCGCGGCGCATCGAGTTCGACCTGCGCAACGACCTGTTCGGCCACCTGCAGTCGCTGGCCCTCGACTACTTCCAGCGCACCCGCACGGGCGAGATCATGTCCCGCGCCACCAACGACCTGGCAGCCGTGCGCGAGATGCTGGGCCCGGGGTTCATGTACCTGCTCAACACGGCGGTGGTCGGCGTGGCCAGCGTGGCGCTGATGCTCCACATCAGCCCGCGGCTCACGCTGCTCACGCTGTTGCCGCTCCCCCTGGTGTCCCTGGCCGTGCAGTTCTTCGGCGACCGCATCCACCGCCGGTTCGAGGCCATCCAGGAGCTCTTCGCCCAGATCTCGGCACGCGTGCAGGAGAACCTCTCCGGGGTGCGCGTCGTGCGCGCCTTCACGCGCGAGGACCACGAGGTCGAGGCCTTCGCCGTGCTCAACCGCGAGTACGTCCAGAAGAACCTGGGTCTCATCCACAGCTGGGGCGTCTTCTATCCCGCCCTGGCGTTCCTCTCCGGGCTGGCCGCGCTGCTCGCCCTCTACCTGGGCGGGCGCGAGGTCGTCGCGGGCCACATCACGATCGGGGCCTTCGTGGCCTTCACCGTCTACCTGGGCATGCTCAACTGGCCGATGGTGGCCCTGGGCTGGGTGATCAACCTGTTCCAGCGCGGCACGGCCTCGCTGCGGCGCCTGCTCGACATCCTGGACGAGAGGCCCTCCATCCGCTCGCGCCCCGGCGCCCTCCGCCCGCCGCGCTGCGAGGGCGCGGTGGAGTTTCGAGGTCTCACCTTCTGCTACCCGGGCGCCGAGCGGCCGGCCCTGCGCGACTTCAGCCTGGCGGTGCCCGCCGGCGCGACGGTGGCGCTGGTGGGGCGCACGGGCAGCGGCAAGAGCACGGCGCTCGCGCTGCTGCCGCGGGTGTTCGACCCGCCTCCCGGCGCGGTGCTGCTGGACGGCCGCGACGTGCGGGAGCTGGAGCTGGAGTGGCTGCGCTCGCGAATCGCCTACGTGCAGCAGGAGCCGTTCCTCTTCTCCGCCACGGTGGCGGAGAACCTGGCCTACGGCGCCCCCGACGCCCCGCGCGCCGAGGTGGAGCGGGTGGCGCGCGTCGCCTGCCTCACGGGCGACATCGCC
>JBBIHL010000285.1:3182-4568 GCA_037447075.1 Candidatus Eiseniibacteriota bacterium
GTGGGCGAGCGAGGCGTGACGCTCTCCGGGGGCCAGCGGCAGCGCGTGGCGATCGCCCGCGCGCTCCTGCGCGGGGCCCCCCTGCTGCTGCTGGACGACTGCCTCTCCAGCGTGGACACCGAGACCGAGGACGCCATCCTCACCGGGCTGCGCGAGGAGATGCGCCGGCGGACCTCGATCATGGTCTCCCATCGGGTGAGCAGCGTGCGGCATGCGGACCTCATCGTGGTGCTCGACGACGGCGAGATCGTGGAGCGCGGCACCCACGACCAGCTCATGTCCCGGGGCGGCTGCTACGCGGAGCTGGCCTACAAGCAGCAGCTCGAGGCCGAGCTGGAGGCGTCGTGAAGGAGCTCGACGAGGAGGTCCTGGGCCGGGCCTACGACCACCGGCTCATGCGCCGCCTGCTCGCCTACCTGCGCCCCTACCGCGGGCAGGTGGCCCTGGCCCTGGTCGTGGTCGTGCTGGACGTCTGCGTCCAGCTCGCCGGCCCCTACCTCACCAAGGAGGCGATCGATCACGGCATCCGGGCCGGCGACCTGGTGACGCTGGACCACGTCGCCCGGCTCTACCTCTCGGTGCTCCTCGTCGGGTTCGGCCTGGGCTACCTGGAGACCCAGATCATGCAGCGGGTGGGCCAGCACATCATGTACGACCTGCGGTTGAGCCTGTTCGGCCACCTCCAGCGCCTCCCGCTCTCCTACTTCGACCGCAACCCCGTGGGCCGCGTGATGACCCGGCTCACCAACGACGTGGACGTGCTCAACCAGCTGTTCACCTCGGGCGTGATCGCCATCTTCGGCGACCTGTTCAGCCTCGTCGGCATCCTGGTGGCCATGTCGCAGCTCAACGCCGAGCTCATGGGCGTGGCGTTCTCGGTGCTTCCGCTGATCTTCATCGTCACGCTCACGTTCCGCGCCAAGGTGCGCGCCGTGTTTCGCGAGATCCGCACGCGCATGGCCCGCCTCAACGCGTTCCTGAACGAGAACCTCACCGGGATGGGGACCGTGCAGGTGTTGAACCGCGAGCCCCGCAACTACGAGCAGTTCCGCGCCATCAACGCCTCCTACCGGGACTCCAACCTGCGCGCCGTGCGTTACCACGCCCTGTTCTTCCCGGCCATCGACCTGGTGGGCGCGCTGGCCGTGTCCCTCATCGTCTGGTACGGCGGCCGGCAGGTCATGTGGCAGGGAATCACGCTGGGCACGCTGGTGGCCTTCATCCAGTACACCCAGCGCTTCTTCCGCCCGATCTCGGACATGAGCGAGAAGTACAACATCCTGCAGTCGGCGATGGCCTCCTCCGAGCGGATCTTCGACCTGCTCGACACGCCGGCCGACCCCGCCGCGGCCGCCAGCCTGGCCGGGACGGGGGTGCTCCCGGGCG
>JBBIHL010000286.1:0-4552 GCA_037447075.1 Candidatus Eiseniibacteriota bacterium
TCGGCTCGGCGGCCGCTGGCCCGGCCCGCAGGGTCGGCGCGCCGTGGTGGGACCGGCGGCGACGCGAGGGCGAAGCGCTCGCGCCAGGTCGTCAAGCCAAATCGGTGTCAACTCCTGGTGCCGCCACCGGGCGGAGGTGCGAGGCTCGAGCGCTCCTGTGAGGGCGCAAAGCGGCGACGATGCTCGGCGGCAGGCTGACGGAGCACCTGTAAGCCAGAAACCAGGGAGCCGACCATTCGCGTCGCCCCCGCACCTTCAGCGGGCCAGCAGCATCCCCACCGCGCGCCTCCACCGCGCGTATTCCCGCTCCCGCCGCGCCCGCGGCCACCGGGGCCTGAACACCCGTTCCACGCGCCGCGCCCGGGCCAGATCGCGCGGCCCCGACCACAGGCCCACCCCCAGGCCGGCCAGCTGCGCCGCCCCGAGCGCCGTGGTCTCGAGCTCGGCGGGGCGCAACACGGGCACGCCCAGCAGGTCGGCCTGGAACTGCATGAGGAGGCCGTTGGCCGCGGCCCCGCCGTCCACGCGCAGGGCGCGCAGGCGCTGGCGGGCGTCGGCCTGCATGGCGTCGGTCACGTCGCGGGTCTGGAAGGCGAGCGACTCCAGGGCCGCGCGCGCCACGTGGGCGCGTGTCGCGCCACGGGTCAAGCCCAGCAGCGCCCCGCGCACGTCGGGCCGCCAGTAGGGGGCTCCCAGCCCCACGAACGCCGGCACCATCACCACCCCGCCGCTGTCCGGCACGCTCGCCGCCAGCGCCTCGCTCTGGGCGGCGGAGTCCAGGATGCGCAACCCGTCGCGCAGCCACTGCAGCGCCGCCCCGGCGATGAACACGCTGCCTTCCAGCGCGTAGGCCGCCTCGCCCCGCGGGCCGCACGCCACGGTGGTGAGCAGGCCGCGCCGCGACGCCACCGCGCGACCCCCGGTGTGCAGCAGCAGGAAGCAGCCGGTGCCATAGGTGTTCTTGGACATCCCCGGCCGGTCGCAGCCCTGGCCGAACAGGGCCGCCTGCTGGTCGCCCGCGACGCCCATGACGGGGATGCCGTCGGCCAGGCCGGGCACTCCGCGGGTGCGGGCGAACTCGCCGCTCGAGGGCTTCACTTCCGGAAGCAGCCCGGGTGGGACCTCCAGGCGGTCGCACAGCCAGTCGTCCCAGGCGAGCCGGCGGATGTCGTAGAGCAGCGTGCGCGAGGCGTTGGTCGGGTCGGTGACGTGCGCGCGCCCGCCGGAGAGCTTCCACGCCACCCACGCGTCCGGCGTGCCGAACGCCAGCTCGCCGCGCTCGGCCCGGCGGCGCAGCCCGCGCTGCTCGCGCAGCAGCCAGGTGAGCTTGGTGCCGGAGAAGTAGGGGTCGAGCACCAGGCCGGTGCGCCGCCGGAACTCGGCCTCCAGGCCCCGGCGCTTGAGGTTCGCGCACAGCTCCGCCGTGCGACGGTCCTGCCACACGATGGCGCGGTGCACGGCGCGCCCGCTGCGGCGGTCCCACACCAGGGTGGTCTCGCGCTGGTTGGTGATGCCGATGGCGGCGATGCGCCGGCTCGGCGCCGGCGCGGCGCGGAACGCCCGGCGCATGGCGGCCAGGACGCTCCGCCAGATCTCCTCGCCGTCGTGCTCCACCCAGCCGGGACGCGGGAAGTGCTGGGGCAGCTCGGCGTAGCCGCGGGCGCGCACGCGACCCCGCGCGTCCACCAGCAGCGCCCGGCTGCCGGTGGTGCCCTGGTCCAGCGCCAGGATGACGTCGTCGCCCCGCATCATGCCGCCTCCTTCCGCACGGCGCCGGGGGGCCGCCGCTACACCGTCTCCGCCGCGGTCCGCAGCACGTGCTCCTCGCCGGAGGAGAACCGCCACCAGCGCGCCAGCTCGTCGCGCGTGCGGTCGCTGCTCCAGCCCAGCAGCTCGGCCATGCGCTGGGCGACGACGGCGGCCGCCGGACGCCCGAAGTCGCCGGAGAGCCACAGGCTCGTGCGCCGGCGCATCACGTCCTCCAGGGTTCGGGCCCGCTCGACCTCCACGGCGTAGCGCAGCTCGGCGGCGAGCAGCGGCACGCCCGGCGCGATCGGCTTCGCCCCCTCCGGGTCGCGCTCCAGCACGTGCGCCGCCCGCGTCCCGTGGGCACGGATCAGCCGGGGCAGCTCGTCGGCCGCGGTGGGGAAGGAGGGCGCCAGGCGCGCCAGCTCGTCGCGCGCGAAGCGCTCGAAGCCCGAGGCGCCGCCCGCGATCTCGCCGCCGGGCAGGGGCGCCAGCTCGTCCGTCGCGCGCGCCTCCGGCCGTCCGAGCTGGGCCATCACCACGCGCATGACGTCGGCGCACATCGGGCGGAAGGTGGTGTACTTCCCGCCCACCGCGCTCACCACCGGCCCGTCCACGTGGATCCGGTGTTCGCGCGGCACCGCGCCCAGGCTGGTGCGCCCGCTGCGCGCCAGGGGCCGCACCCCGGTGGTGAGCCCCAGGGCGCGCTGCGGCTCGAAGCCGGCCCCGGGGAGGGCGCGGCGCGCCTCGTCCAGGATGTAGCGGACCTCCTGCACCGCGGGAAGCTCGGTGCCCGGGTCGCCCGGGTCCTCCAGCTCGGTGGTGCCGAGCAACGTAAAGCCGGCCGACGGCACCAGGAACAGCACCCGGCCGTCCGAGCGAGCGAAGTAGAGCGCCCCGTAGGGCTGGGGGAGGCCCGGCATCACCACGTGGGAGCCGCGCGAGGGGCGAAGCAGCGGCAGCTGGGCGCGCCCCGCCATTGCCCGCCACACGTCCATGGCCCGCACCCGGCCCGCGCGGGCGACTCCGTCGGCCAGGAGCCGCGCGCGCACCTGGTCGCTCCACGGCCCGGTGGCGTTCACCAGCACGCGCGCTTCCCAGCGGCGAGGCTCGCCGGTGAGCCGGTCGCGCGCCTCCACCTCGACGCCGCCGGCCGCGGGGCGCGCGCCGGTCACCTCGGTGTAGGTGGCGACCTCGGCCCCGTGCTCAATTGCGTCGAGGGCCACGGCCAGCGCCAGGCGCGCGTCGTCGGTGACGGCGTCGGAGTAGAGCGCGGCGCCCTCCAGCCCCTCGGCGGGCAGCGCCGGGAACAGCTCCCGCGCCGGGCCCGGGCCGATCACCTGGTGCGGCTCCAGGTTGGCCCCGCCCGCCAGGGCGTCGTAGAGCGCGAGCCCGGCCTGGACCATCCAGCGCGGCCGGCGATCACCGCGGAAGAAGGGCAGCAGGAAGCGCGCCGGACGGACCAGATGCGGGGCCATGCGCACCAGGGCGCGGCGCTCGTGGAGCGCCTCGCGCACCAGGCCGAACTGGCCCTGCTCCAGATAGCGCAGCCCGCCGTGGATCATCCGGCTGCTGCGGCTGCTGGCGCCGGCGGCGATGTCGGAGCGGTCCAGCAGGGTGACGCTCAAGCCGGCGCGCGCGGCGAGCCGGGCCACGCCCGCCCCCACGATGCCGGCGCCCACGACGAGCAGTTCGACGCGGGGAGGCATGGATCGGCGGTTCAGCGCGGATCCGGGTACGCGCCGGCGCGCGCGGCCGCGCGGGGCACGCCGTCCTTCGCCATCCGACCGGAGCCTACGGCTCCACCTGCGCCCACGCCATCCCGTCGGGCTCGCGTCCCGGGGAGAACCGGCCCACGATCGCGCGCTTGGCCAAGTCCAGCACCATGACCTCGTCGCTCGCGGTGCAGGCCACGAAAGCGCGCCCCCCGTCGGGCGCCACCAGAACCCCCACCGGCATGCGGCCCACCGGGATGCGCGTCACCTCCCGGCGGGCGGCGACCTCCCACACGCCCACGCTGTTCCCCATGGCGTTGCTCACCAGCGCCTCGCGGCCGTCCGGCGTGAAGGCGACCCGGATGGGGAAGGGGCCGGCCGGCAGGGTGGCGACCACCGAGTCGGCCGCCACGGCGACGACCGAGAGCGTGCTGTCCGCGCGGTTGGTCACCCACAGCTCGCGCCCGTCGGGAGTGAGCGCCAGGCCTTCCGCGCCGCGGCCCGTGGCCAGGTGGCGCATGCGGCCGCTCGCCACCTCGATCGAGGTGACGCCCGCCGAGCCGATGTCGGCGGTGAAGACGCGCGCGCCGTCCCGGGTGACCGCCACCATGTGCGTGACGTTGCGCCCGGTGCCCATGCTCCAGGCCACGCGGTCCTCGCCGGGCTCGTAGCGGGCCACGGCGCGCGAGGCTTCGGCGGTGAACCACACGGACCCGGCGGCGACGGCGAGGCCGTGCGGGCGCGAGAGCGGCGTGACGTCGAGCGTCCGGACCACCCGCCGCGACGACAGGTCCACCACGGTGAGGCTCTTCTCCCCGTAGTTCGAGACGTAGGCGGTCGCTCCCGAGGCGGCCACCTCGTGAGGGTTGCGACCGCAGGGAAAGCGGTCGAGCACCTGCAGGCCTTCCGGGTCCACCAGGGCGAGCGCGTTGTCGGTCTTGAGCACCACCAGCAGGTACGAGAGGCGCGCGGCCGTGGAGGCGGCGGAGGGGGAACACGCCGAGGGCGAGGGAGAGAAAGTCGAGAAGCCTGCCGAGCCGACAGCCGTCGTCGCTCTCGATCCGTTCCTGGTGAACCTGGCAGACACCGAG
>JBBIHL010000287.1:0-4551 GCA_037447075.1 Candidatus Eiseniibacteriota bacterium
GGCCCTCCGCATCAACCCGAACTACGTCGCCGCGCGCGTCAGCCTGGCGCTGCTCGACGCGCGCCTGGGGAACCTGGGCGAGGCGCTGGAGGCGCTGCGCCGCCTGGAGCGGAGCCGGCGGCCGGCCGAGGACGAGTCCTTCCAGCGGGGCCTGCGCTCCATGCAGCAGGCGGACTGGGAGGAGGCCGGGGCCCTGCTGCGCCGCGCCTACGGCCTGGGCGAGCGCCCGCTGGACTCGGCGCTGTCGCGCTTCATGCACCTGGTGCGCGAGGGGGAGCTGGGCCCGGCGCGCGCCCTGCGGGGTGGCGTCGGAGCACCCGCGTTACCCCGACGTGCACTACCTGCTGGGCTGCGTGGAGCTGGAGCTGGGCTGCACCGCCGACGCCCTGGAGTCGCTGGCGCAGGCGCTCGAGCTCCATCCCGACTTCCACGCCGCGCGCGTCGAGCTGGCGCGCGCGCTCGACGCGGCGGGGCAGCTCGCAATGGCGCAGGAGCAGATCCAGGCCGTGCTGCTCAAGGACCCCAGCAACCCGGCGGCGTTGCGGCTGCAGGCGCGCTGGACGCCCGGGCGGCGGCCCCAGGGATCGCAGATGCCGCTTGACCGCGAGCCGGAGCGTGGCGAAAGATAGGAACGGGTGTCCCGTTCGTCGGCCATCTGCCAGCCCGCAGGGAGGAGCGCCCATGGCGCGTGGGACCGTCCGCTGGTTCAGTGACGTCAGAGGCTATGGGTTCATCGAGTCCGAGGGTCAGGATCCCGTCTACGTCCATCATTCCGCCATCGAAGGCCACCAGTTCCGCACCCTGCACGAGGGCGAGCTGGTGGAGTTCGAGTTGCGCCGCAGTGAGCGCGGCCTCGAAGCCGCGCACGTCGTGAAGCTCTGAAGCCGTTCCTGCGGGACCCCCGCGGCCCGGTGCTTGCGCACCGGGCCGCGTTGCGTCTGCATCCAAAGCTCCCGGCTCCGCCCCTTCACGCGGCGGATCGCGCGGAATGCGCTGGTTGGCTTGCCCATCTCCAGCTTCCCCTCTATGCTGTGACGGATGTTCGATACGCTGCTCAAGAAGGTCTTCGGTTCCAAGCACGAGCGCGAAGCGCGCCGGATGCTCCCCGTGGTGGACGAGATCAACCGCCACTTCGACGCGTATCGCTCGCTCTCGGACGACCAGCTGGCCGCCAAGACCGTGGAGTTCCGCCAGCGGCTGGCCGAGGCCGTGGGGGAGCCGGAGGATCTCGCCGAGCGCCGCCGCCTCGAGAGGGAGGCCCTGGACGAGCTCCTGCCCGAGGCGTTCGCCGCGGTCAAGGAGGCCTGCCGGCGCCTGCTGGGCAGGCGCTGGAGCGTGGTGGGGATCGAGGTCGCCTGGGACATGGTGCCCTACGATGTCCAGCTCATGGGCGGCATCGTCCTGCACGAGGGGAAGATCGCCGAGATGGCCACCGGCGAGGGCAAGACCCTGGTCGCCACCATGCCGCTCTACCTCAACGCCCTGGCGGGACGCGGAGCGCACCTGGTGACGGTCAACGACTACCTGGCCCGGCGCGACAGCGAGTGGATGGGGGAGATCTACAAGCTCCTGGGGCTCACGGTGGGCTGCATCCAGAACCAGATGGACCCGGAGACGCGCCGGCGGCAGTACGCCTGCGACATCACCTACGGGACCAACAACGAGTTTGGCTTCGACTACCTGCGCGACAACATGGCCGTGCATCCCGCGGGGCGCGTGCAGCGCGGCTTCCACTACGCCATCGTGGACGAGGTGGATTCGGTGCTGATCGACGAGGCGCGCACGCCGCTGATCATCTCGGGCCCGGTCGAGCACTCCTCCCAGGCGTTCGACGACCTCAAGCCGCTGGTCGAGCGCCTGGCGCGCGCCCAGCAGCACTACGTGGGCACCCTGCTCGGCGAGGCGGAGGAGTTGCTCAAGGACCCGGAGAAGGAGTACGAAGCCGGGGTCAAGCTGCTGCAGGTGCAGCGGGCCGCGCCCAAGTTCAAGCGCTTCATCCGCCAGCTCTCCGAGCAGCCGGGGCTCAAGAAGCTGATCGCCCGCGTGGAGGGTGAGTACCTGCGCGACAAGCGCATGCACGAGCTGGACGAGGACCTCTACTACGCGATCGACGAGAAGAACCACAGCGTGGACCTGCTGGAGAAGGGGCGGGACCTCATCTCGCCCAACGATCCCGAGCAGTTCGTGGTGCCGGATCTCTCGGCGCAGCTCTCGGAGCTGGAGGGTCGCGAGGACCTGGCGCCCGAGGAGAAGGCTCGCCTGATCGACGAGGTCTACCGCGCCTACGCCGTGAAGAACGAACGCATCCACAACGTGCAGGCGCTGCTCAAGGCCTACTCGCTCTACGAGAAGGACGTGGAGTACGTGGTGCAGGACGGCAAGGTGATCATCGTGGACGAGTTCACCGGCCGCCTCATGCCCGGGCGTCGCTACTCGGAGGGCCTGCACCAGGCGATCGAGGCCAAGGAGGGCGTGCGGGTGGAGGGCGAGACACAGACCTTCGCCACCATCACCCTGCAGAACTTCTTCCGCATGTACCACAAGCTCGCCGGCATGACCGGCACCGCCGAGACCGAGGCGCCCGAGTTCTGGGAGATCTACAAGCTCGACGTGATCGTGATCCCCACGCACAAGCCGGTCTGCCGCACCGACCTCGACGACGTGGTGTTCCGCACCAAGCGGGAGAAGTACAGCGCGGTGATCGAGGAGATCGTCGAGTGCCACCAGAAAGGCCAGCCGGTCCTGGTGGGCACGGTGAGCGTGGAGGTCTCCGAGCTGCTGTCGCGCATGCTCAAGCGCCGCGGCGTCAAGCACAACGTGCTGAACGCCAAGTACCACCAGCAGGAGGCCGAGATCGTCGCCCAGGCGGGCCAGCGCGGCGCCGTGACCATCGCCACCAACATGGCGGGGCGCGGCACCGACATCAAGCTCGGCCCCGGCGTCACCGAGCTGGGCGGCCTGCGGATCGTGGGCACGGAACGGCACGAGTCGCGGCGCATCGATCGCCAGCTGCGGGGCCGCTCCGGACGCCAGGGCGACCCCGGCGTGTCGCGCTTCTACCTCTCGCTCGAGGACGACCTCATGCGCCTGTTCGGCAGCGAGCGGATCGCGGGGCTCATGGAGCGCATGGGGGTGGAGGAGGGGGAGGTCATCGAGCACCCGCTGGTCACGCGCGCCATCTCGCGCGCCCAGAAGCGGGTGGAGGCCCACAACTTCGACATCCGCAAGCACCTCCTCGAGTACGACAACGTCATGAACCGCCAGCGCGAGGTGGTCTACGGCATGCGCAACCGGGCGCTGGACGCCGAGGACCTGCGCGCGACCGTGGCGGAGATGATCGAGGAGGCCGTGCTCGAGCGCTGCGACCAGCGCCTGGGCGGGCCCAAGGTCCACGTGGAGGAGTGGGACCTCAAGGGGCTGGCCGAGGACCTTTCGATCCTCCTGCTCGCGCCCCTGCGGGCCGAGGATCTCCAGGGGAACCGGTTCGAGGAGGTGCAGGAGAAGGCGCTCGAGCTGGGCCGCCGCGCCTACCAGCGCCGCGAGCTCGAGCTCGGCACGCAGGCGATGCGGGAGATCGAGCGCGGCCTCTACCTCTACACCATCGACGAGCACTGGCGCGACCACCTCTACGAGCTCGACCACCTGCGGGGCGGCATCGGGTTGCGCGCCTACGGGCAGCGGGATCCGCTCATCGAGTACAAGTCCGAGGCCTTCAAGCTGTTCGAGGAGCTGATGCGGGCGATCCGCGAGGAGTACCTCAAGCGCCTGTTCCGCGTGGAGCTGCGCGCCGAGGCCAACGTCCCCCGCCCGCGCGCGCCGCGCCGCATGGTGGCCCAGCACGCCGAAGCCATGGCCTTCGGGGGCGGGCCGGCGGCGGCGGAGGCGGAGGCCGAGCTTACGTCCGGCGGGGACGCCGCTCCGCGCCCGGTGCCGGTGCGCAGCGGGCCGCGGGTGGGCCGCAACGACCCCTGCCCCTGCGGCAGCGGCAAGAAGTACAAGAAGTGCCACATGCTGCTGGACGAAGGCGTCGCATCGGGGCGCTGACCATGACGGCGCGGGAGGGTTTCCGGCTGGGAGACGATGTCCGGCTCATCTTGCAGCGGCTGGCGCGGCGCCTGGAGGATTTCGCCGGCGGGGACGACGAGGCCCTGGAGGGCCTGGCCGAGGAACTGACGGAGGCGGGCTTCGGGCCCGAGGAGCTCCGGCTGGCGGCCCTGGTGATGGCCCGTTGCGGCGAGGAGCCGGCGGTGGCGGCGGCGGTCGAGATGCCGGGCAAAGGGGCGCAGCGGGTGCCCAGCGCCGAGGAGCGCGAGAGCGTCACCCCGGAGGCGTGGGGGTTCCTCATCGCGCTGCGGCAGCGCGGCGCGCTCGATGCCGGCCAGTTCGAGCGGGTGCTCGATCGCCTGATGATGAGCGGGCCGCGGCCGGCCGGCCTGGAAGTGGCCCGCGAGGTCGCGGCGCAGGTGGTGCTGAACGGCGGAGGGCAGGGAGGCGCCTCGCATGAGAACCCCGGGGGGGGCCATTAGGGCCGCCGTGGGCAGTCGCACGCGC
>JBBIHL010000288.1:0-4548 GCA_037447075.1 Candidatus Eiseniibacteriota bacterium
GGATTCCGCGTTAGCGTCCTCCATCCGATCCCCTCTCCGCGGGCGGCTCCTTGCGCGATCCCGCCCCATCTCGCGCATTCCCGGGTGAGGCGTGGGCCGCCACGCCCGAACCTGTCAGGAGGAATGCCATGAGCCGTCCCGAGATTCGTCCCCGGCGCCGCGGTCGCGGCGCCGCCGCCGCCCGGTGCGCATTCGCCCTCGCGGCCTGCATGCTGGGGTGGGCCGCGGAAGCTCGCGCCACGCACTGCGCCTGGACCTACGACCCGGCGATCGGGCAGCCGGGCCTCTCGACCCCGGGCAGCGGCTCGGCGGCCCGCGCCTTCGCGCTCTGGGAGGGAGATCTCGTCGCCTGCGGCGACTTCGCCAGCGCCGGCGGCCAGCCGGTGACGAACGCCGCGCGGTGGGACGGGACCCGGTGGTCCGCCATGGGCGACGGGTTCAGCAGCACGGTGTGGTCCCTAAACGTCTTCCGGGGCTCGCTCTACGCGTTCGGCCAGTTCCAGCTCGCGTGGCCCGCCATCGCGTGGCGCGCCGCCCGCTGGGACGGCGCGAGCTAGCAGCCGCTCGGGAACGACCAGGGGCTGCGACGCCCGAGCGATCCGGAACGCGGACAGGCCTACGTCTCCATCGTCCACGGAGACTCGCTCGTCGTGGGCGGCGCCTTCACCCGTGCCGGGGGCGAGCGGGTCGGCCTGATCGCGGCGTGGGACGGCTCCGCCTGGCACCCGCTCGGCGCGGGTTTCGACTCGCTCTCGAGCGATTCGGGCACCTGCCAGTGGGCGGTCTATCCCGCGATCCACGCGCTGGCCGAATACCGGGGGGAGCTGATCGCCGGCGGGTCGTTCAGGCTCACCGCCGCCGGGGACACCGTCCACTGCCTCGCGCGCTGGGATGGGAGCGCGTGGCGCCCGCTCGGCGGCGGGATGGGCTCCATCGCGTCCGACTGCGCGCCGCCGTGGGTCTACGCCCTCACGGTGTGGAACGGCGACCTCATCGTGGGCGGCAGCTTTCGGACGGCCGGCGGCCAGCCGATCGCGCGCGTCGCGCGCTGGGACGGCACGTCGTGGCACGCGATGGGGAGCGGGTGGACCACGACCTGGGGTGGCAGCGTCTGGGAACTTGCGGTCACCGCGGACGGCGAGCTGATCGCCGCCGGGTGGCTGCAGGAGCCCGGCGTGAACTTCAACAAGTGGCAGATCGCGTCCTGGAACGGCACCGACTGGGAGCAGATCGGCCCGGATCTCACCTGGATCAGCACGCCCTCGGTCTACACGGTCTTCCCCCTGGGGCCGGACCACCTGCTGGGCGGCGCGTTCACGGGCGACGTGGATGGGGATACGATGAACTACGTCACCATCCTGCGCTGCAACTCGACGACCGCGGTGGCGGACGGCGCTCCGGCGCCCGCCGTGCGGCTGCGCGCCGTGGGACCGAATCCCTTCCTGGGCTCGACCGCGATCGCCTTCGACCTGCCCCGGGACGCCGCCCGCCTCGCGCTGGAGGTGCACGACCTCGCCGGACGCCGCGTGTGCACGCTTCACCAGGGGCCCGCCGCGGCCGGCGCGCACGTGGTGCGGTGGGGGGGCCGCCGCGACGACGGCCGGCCGGCGCCGCCCGGCGTCTACTTCGCCCGGCTGCGGGCGGGAGACGAGGCGCGCTCGTTGAGATTGGTCCGGCTCGAGTAGGACCGCTCCCTCGCGGGCACGTGGACTCGCCGCCGCCCCGGTGCCATCCTGTGCCGATGCTCGTGGCGAAGGGGTCTACGATGCCGCGCTCTCGCGGCATGCCGGCGCTTCGCTCCCGTGTCCTGGCCGTCGGGATGCTGTGCGGCTGGCTCCTGGCGGGCGCCGATCCGGAATCCGCGGCCGCCGCGGGCGCGCCGGCCTGGCAGGTCTACGCGATACGCTACGCCACGATTCCCGCCTTCCCGGTTCGCGCCCTGGTCGCGGGGGCGGACAGCACGCGCACGCTCGACATCGCGATGATGTTCTGGCTCCTGAAAGGGCCCGACGGACGCTGCGTCCTGGTGGACGCCGGCTTCTACCGCCGGAAGTTTCTCGACGCGTGGAAGCCGGCCGGCTTCGTGCGTCCGTCCGAAGCGCTCGACCGCTTCGGAGTGCCGCCGGACTCGGTCGGCGACGTGATCGTCACGCACGTCCACTGGGATCACCTGGACGGGGCCGACCTGTTCCCCAATGCGCGCGTCTGGATCCAGCGGGAGGAATACGAGTACTACGTCGGCGAGCAAGGCGCCCCCGCCCACGCCACGATCGATTCCGTGGACGCCGCCATGCTCGCGGACCTCCGGAAGGTCGGGCGCGTGAGGATGGTCGAGGGCGACGCGCAGGAGATCCTGCCGGGCGTCACCGCCTACACCGGCGGGAAGCACACCTTCGCGTCCCAGTACGTCGGCGTGCGCACGGCAAGGGGCACGGTGGTGATCGCGTCCGACAACGTCTACCTCTACGAGAACCTCGACCGCCGACTCCCCATCGCCCAGACCCTCGACGCGAAGTCGAACCTGGCGGCGCAGCAGCGGATGAAGCGGATCGCGTCGGCCTGGCGCCTCATCGTGCCCGGGCACGATGAGGCGGTCTTCCAGCGCTTCCACCGCGTGGGTCCCGGAGTGGCGAGGGTCGAGTGAGGTCGTAGCCTCGCGGGGGTATGTCTCCACCCAGGGGCTCGGGCGCCAACGGCGGCCGCCCCCCGCCGGACGATCTGCGCGGTTGCCTGGACCCCGGCCGGGACGCTACGCTCCCCGCGGTCATGCGCGTGGACCTCCGACCCCCCGTCCCTGCGCGCCGGTGCTGCAGCGCCCGGCGCTCCCCTTCAGGATGCCCCGAGCCATGACCGTCACCGTCCACGTTCCGGGTGCCCTGCGCGCCTACTGCGACGGCGCCGCGCAGCTCGTGCTGCCGGCCCCGAGCGTGGGCGCCGCGCTGGGGGAACTGGAACGGCGCCACCCGGCGCTCTACCGCAGCATCTGCGACGAGACGGGCGCGGTCCGCCGCCACGTCAACCTGTTCGTGAACACGTCCAACGTCCGCGACCTGGAAGGGCTCGACACCGCGCTGATGCCCGGGGACGTCGTGACGATCCTACCCGCGGTGTCAGGAGGCTGAACATGGCGGAGCGCGTGATTCTCTGCATCGGGACCAAGAAGGGCCTGTTCGTCGCCGAGGCGCCGAAGACGCGGCGCCGCTTCACGCTGCGCGGGCCCTTCGGACCCGGGGTGGCGGTCTACGCGGCGCTGGCCGACACCCGCGGCACGCCGCGCCTCTACGCCTCGAGCTGCAACGCCTTCTTCGGCATGAAGGTCATGCGCTCGAACGATCTGGGGAAGTCGTTCAAGGAGACCAAGTCGGCGCCCGCCTTCCCCAAGGACGACGGCCGCGCGCTCGCCAACATCTGGGCGCTGGAGGCGGGCGACGACAAGAAGGACCTGTGGTGCGGCGTGGAGCCGGCGTCGCTCTTCCGGAGCGGCGACGGCGGCGACTCCTGGGAGATGGTCGAGGGCATCAGCAACCACCAGCACGCCCGCAAGTGGCAGCCGGGGAACGGCGGGTTGTGCATGCACACGATCTACCGGCAGGGGAACCGCGTGCACCTCGGCATCTCGACCGGCGGGCACTACTTGAGCGAGGACGGCGGCGTGACGTTCACCGCCGCGAACCAGGGCGTGGGCGCGGGCTTCCAGCCCGATCCCTACCCCGAGTACGGCCAGTGCGTGCACAAGATCGCGGGCCACCAGGACGCGCCCGGGCGGCTCTACATGCAGAACCACGGCGGCTGGTCCGACTGGAACGGGCCGGGGGGGCCCAGGCCGGACATCGGCGTGCTGCGCAGCGACGACCACGGGCACACCTGGCGCTCCATCAGCAAGGGGCTGCCGTCCGACTTCGGCTTCCCGATCGTCGTCCACCCCCACGACCCCGACACGGTCTACGTCATGCCGCTCGAGCCGACGACGCGCACCTGCCCGGGCGCGGCGCCGGCGGTGTGGCGGAGCGAGGACGGCGGCGACTCGTGGCGGAAGCTCGCGCGCGGGCTGCCGCGAAAGCAGACCTACTTCACGGTCCAGCGCGACGGGATGGACGTGGACGAGCTCAAGTCGCCCGCGCTCTACTTCGGCACCACCACCGGCCAGCTCTGGATCGGGCGCGACGGCGGCGAGGAGTGGGAATGCCTGTTCGATGCGCTGCCGCCCATCCACTGCGTGAAGGTCGCGGTGGTGTGAGCCCGCGGTCGCCGCGGCCGGGCCCCGCCCGGCGGGCCGCGGCTCCGCCGTGACGGCCCGAGCGACGGTCATCGGCTCATGAACCGGGGTGCGCCTTCCATGGAGAAGATCACGCCGTTCCTGTGGTTCGACGACAACGCCGAGGAGGCCGTGAGCTTCTACGTCTCGATCTTCCCCGACTCGAGGATCGTGAGCATGGCCCGGTACGGGGACGCGGGACCCGGACCGAAGGGCCGCGTCATGACCGCGACGTTCGAGCTCGCCGGGCGGCCCCTCGACAAACAACGAAATGACCAGCAGCGTGAACGACG
>JBBIHL010000289.1:0-4548 GCA_037447075.1 Candidatus Eiseniibacteriota bacterium
CGTTCTCGCCGCCGCGTGCCAGCGTGTCGGGCTGCAGGTGCTCGTCAATGAAGCGCGTGTGGAGGCGTCCGGCCCGGAACTCCGGGTGCGCCACCAGCCAACGGTGGAAGGGCACGGTGTGGCGCACGCCCTCCAGCACGTATTCGTCGAGCGCCCGCGCCATGCGGCGCGCGGCCTCGTCGCGGTCGCGCCCCCAGGTGATGAGCTTGGCGACCAGCGGGTCGTAGTAGACCGACACCTGCGCCCCGCGGTAGAGCCCCGAGTCGTTGCGCACCCCCGGGCCCTGGGGCAGGCGCAGCCGCCGCACGGTCCCGGTGGAGGGCACGAAGCCGCGCAGGGGGTCCTCGGCCGTGATGCGCGCTTCCAGGGCGTGGCCGCGCGGCGCCGGGGGCTCGTCGCCGAAGGACAGCGGCTCGCCCGCGGCCACGCGCAGCTGCTCCGCCACCAGGTCCAGGCCGGTCACCATCTCGGTCACGGGGTGCTCCACCTGCAGGCGGGTGTTGACCTCCAGGAAGTGGAACGCACCGTCCTCGTCCAGCAGGAACTCGATCGTGCCGGCGCTGGCGTAGCCGGCCGCCCGGGCCAGGGAGCGCGCGGCCTCGCCGAGCGCGGCGCGCCCACGCACGTCGAGGGCCACGCACGGCGTCTCCTCGAGCAGCTTCTGGTGGCGGCGCTGCACCGAGCACTCCCGCTCGCCCAGGAAGGCCACGTGGCCGTGGTGATCGGCCACGATCTGGGCCTCCACGTGGCGCGGGCGCCGGAAGCAGCGCTCGAGGTAGACCCGGTCGTCGGCGAACGCGGCGCGCGCCTCCCCGCGGGCCAGCTCCCAGGCCGAGGCCAGCTCCCGCTCGCCGCCCAGGACGCGGAGCCCCTTGCCCCCGCCGCCCGCCACGGCCTTGAGCATGACCGGGTAGCCCAGCCGGCGCGCCTCCGCCCGCGCGGACTCCAGGCTGGAGAGCGCCCCGCTGCCCGGGATGAGCGGCACGCCGCTCCGCTCGGCCAGCCGGCGCGCCGCGAGCTTGTCGCCCAGGGCCGCGATGGTGCGGGCCGACGGGCCCACGAACGCCAGCCCCGCCTCCTCGCAGGCGCGGGCGAAGTCCGGGTTCTCGGCCAGGAAGCCGTAGCCGGGGTGGACGGCGTCGGCGCGCGTCCGCCGGGCGGTCTCCAGGATGCGTTCGATGTCCAGGTAGCTCTGCGCGGCGGGGGCGGGCCCGATGGGGTAGGCCTCGTCGGCCAGGAGCACGTGGAGCGAGAGCCGGTCCGCCTCGCTGTAGACCGCGATCGAGGTGAGGCCCAGGTCGCGCAGGGTGCGGATCACCCGCACCGCGATCTCGCCGCGGTTGGCCACCAGGACCCGGCGCAGCGCGGGCACGTCAGACTCCGGCCCGGCGCGCCGGGGGGCGCGAGTGGCTGCCGCGAGTGGCTGCCGCGCCCATGTCAGTCCTCGATGACCACGCAGGCGACGGCCACGCCGGCGTCATGGCTGAGCGAGAGGTGCGAGCGGGACGCACCCAGCTCGCGCAGCCGCTGGAGCGCCACCCCGGTGAGGCGCAGCTCGGGCACGCGACCGCCCGGCTGGAGGACCTCGACCTGCTTCCAGCCCACGCCCCCGCTCCAGCCCGTGCCCAGAGCCTTGAAGGTGGCCTCCTTGGCGGCGAAGCGCGCGGCCAGGTGGGGACGGGGATCCCGGTGGGTGGCGCAGTAGGCCAGCTCGCCCTCGGTGAACAGCCGGGCCTCCATGCGCTTGCCGAAGCGCTCCAGCGATTCCACCAGGCGCTCGATGCGCACCACGTCAATCCCGATGCCGCGAACCGCCACGGGGCCTCCAGGGGATGGTGAGCGGGTTGGCCGCTGCAATCTAGGGGCGGGCTGTGGGGCCGGCAAGCGCTTTGTCGCCCTTGGCTTGACCCTCCCCACCCGCTGCCCTAGTCTGGCATGGGGAGCGTGACCCGCCCCTCGACCCTCACCCCACGCGCGCTTGGCGGCCCTGGACTTCCAGCTCGAACGCACGGATTCCACGACCCGGGCCCGCGCCGGCCTGCTCACCACGCCGCGCGGGGCGGTGCGCACGCCGGCCTTCATGCCGGTGGGTTCGGCGGGTGCCGTGAAGACCTTGACCCCGGTGGAACTCCGGGAGGCAGGCGCCGAGATCATCCTGGCCAACACCTACCACCTCTACCTGCGCCCGGGGGTGGAGGTGGTGCGCGAACTGGGCGGCCTGCACGCCTTCATGGCGTGGGACGGGCCGATCCTCACCGACAGCGGCGGCTTCCAGGTCATGAGCCTCGCGGAGCTGCGCCGGGTGAGCGACGAGGGCGTCGAGTTCCGCTCCCACCTGGACGGCAGCCGCCACCAGCTCACGCCGGAGAAGGCGATCCGCATCCAGGACGGCCTGGGCGCGGAGATCGCCATGTCGCTCGACGAGCTGGTGGAGCAGCCCAGCTTGCCGGAATCGCTCGAGCGCGCCGTGCGCCGCACGCTGGCGTGGGCGCGGCGCGGCCTGGAGGAGCGCGAGCGCCTGCGAGGCGAGGGCCGCGGGCGCATGGCGCTGTTCGGCATCAACCAGGGCGGCGCCGACCCCGCGCTGCGGCGCCGCTGCTTCGACGGGCTCGGCGGCATGCCGTTCGACGGCTACGCGCTGGGCGGCTTGTGGGTGGGCGAGGGCAAGGCGCTCTCGTTCGAGATGGTGGAGCACGACACGGCCCTGTTCCCGGCCGACAAGCCCCGCTACCTGATGGGCGTGGGCGATCCGGAGGATCTCTTGAGGGCGGTGGCGCTGGGGATCGACCTCTTCGACTGCGTGCTGCCCACGCGCAACGCCCGCAAGGGCACGGTGTTCATCTCGACCGGCCGGCTGGTGGTGAAGAACGCGGCCTACGCCCGGGACCCGCGCCCCCTCGACCCGGCCTGCGACTGCCCCACCTGCCGGCGCTACTCGCGGGCCTACCTGCGCCACCTGTTCGCTTGCGGCGAGACGCTGGCCATGCGGCTCGCCTCGGTCCACGCCGTCCATTTCACTCTGGAGCTGCTGCGGCGGGCGCGCCAGGCCGTCCTGGATGGCTGCCATGCTTCGTTCACCGCGTCGTTCCTCGACCGCTACCGCAGCGGCGAGACGCTCGCGCCACCCGCGCCGGCCCGCTGGCCGGCCGCGGCCTTCCCGGAGGACGCATGATCGCAGAGGCGTTCGCCCAGGCCGGCGCTCCCGCGGGGGCCCAGTCCCCCCCGGGCTGGCTGGCCTTCCTGGTCACCTACGGCCCCATCATCCTGATCTTCGCGGTGATGTACCTGCTCATCCTGCGGCCCCAGCAGCAGCGCCAGAAGCAGCTGGACGCCATGCTCAAGGCGCTCAAGAAGGGCGATCGCGTGCTCACCTCGAGCGGCATCTACGGCACCGTGGTGGGCGTGGACGACCACAAGGCCGTGCTCAAGATCGCCGAGGACGTGAAGGTCGAGTTCGCCAAGTCGGCCATCACCCAAGTGGTGCGAGGCGAGTAGTGCCGGTGCTGCCGCTGCGTATCTACGGTGATCCCGTGCTGCGCGCCCGGGCGCGGCCGGTGGACGCGGTGGACGAGGGCCTGCGCGGCCTGATCGCCGACATGCGCGACACCATGCGGCACTACCGCGGCGTGGGGCTCGCCGCCAACCAGGTGGGCGACCTGCGGCGGGTGCTGGTGGTGGACGCCCCGCTCGACGCCGAACGCCGCCTGCGGCTGGCGCTGGTCAACCCCGTGCTGCACGCTCCCTCCGGATCGGAGAGCGCCGAGGAGGGCTGCCTGTCCATCCCCGGCGTCTGGGAGGAGGTGAAGCGGCCCACGCGGGTGCGCGTCGTGGCGCTCGACGAGGCGGGGAGCCCGCTGGACTTCGTGGCCGAGGACTACCTGGCGCGCATCATCCAGCACGAGGTGGACCACCTGGACGGCGTGCTGTTCGTGGACCGCCTCTCGGCGCTCAAGCGCCAGCTGCTGCGCAAGTCCCTGCAGGCGCTGGCGCGGGGCGAGATGCCCGAGGGCTACGAGGGCTACGGCCAGGCCGGCGCCGGAGGGGCGCGCTGAACCGCCCGCGGGTCGTGTTCATGGGCACGGCGTCCTTCGCGCTGCCCGCCCTGGAGGCGCTGCGCGCGGGGCCCTGCCAGCTGGCCGCAGTCGTGACCCGTCCGGACCGCGGTCAGGGGCGCGGACAGCAGGTGCAGCCCTCGGCGGTGGCCCGGGCGGCCCGGGCCGCGGGCCTGGCGGTGCTCAAGCCGCAGGACGTGAACGCCGCCGCTTCCCTGGCCGAGCTGCGCGCGCTGGCGCCGGACCTGCTGGTGGTGGTGGCGTTCGGCGCCATCCTGGGACGCGAGCTGCTCCGGCTGGCGCCGCTCGGCGCCCTCAACCTGCACGGCTCCCTGCTTCCCCGCTATCGGGGCGCGGCCCCCGTGCAGCGGGCCCTGTGGGATGGCTGCACCGTGACCGGGGTGACCACGCTCTGGATGGACGAGGGCATTGACACCGGCGACCTGATCCTCCAGCGCGCGCTCCCGGTGCGGCCCGACGACGACGCGGCCAGCCT
>JBBIHL010000290.1:0-4523 GCA_037447075.1 Candidatus Eiseniibacteriota bacterium
CCATCGCCTTGAGGACGATCCAGTCCAGGTCCCCCCGCAGCTCGCGCGCCGGGACGGCCGCGGCCGGCTCCCGCACCACCGCGCTCGGGCGCGGCGGCTCCTCCTCGCGCAGGATGCGGGCCATCTCGACGAAGCCCGACGCGCGCAGCCGCGTGGGCTCGAACGGCAGCCGCCCGGTGAGCAGCCGGTAGAGCAGCACGCCCAGCGAGTAGACGTCGGTGCGCGTGTCCACGTCGGCCCCGCCGGACTCGGCGTGCTCGGGGCTGACGTACTCGGGGGTGCCCAGGAACTCGCCGTGCCGGGTGTGCAGGGTGCCGTCCGCGAGCGCGGCCGCCGTCGCCTTGGCGATCCCGAAGTCAATCACCTTCGGGCTGGGCTTTCCGTCGGTCTCCACCACCAGGAGGTTCGACGGCTTGAGGTCCCGGTGGATGATCCCCTTCTGGTGGGCGTGCTCGACGGCGCGGCAGGCGGCGACCACCAGCTCGAGCCGGGCGCGCCGGGGCAGGGCGCGCCGGTCGCAGTAGTCGGTGACGGGCTCCCCGGCGACCAGCTCCATCACGAAGAACGGCCGGCCGCCTTCCACCTCGCCGGCGTCGTGGACCTTGGCGATCCCCGGATGGTCCATGAGCGCCAGCGCCTGGCGCTCGGCCTCGAAGCGGGCCAGGACCGCCTTGGAGTCCATGCCCCCCCGCAGCACCTTGAGCGCCACGCGCCGGCGCACCGGCGAGGTCTGCTCGGCCGCGTAGACCTCGCCGAAGCCGCCCTCCCCGAGCTTCTCGAGCAGCCGGTAGGGCCCGATGGTCTCCGGCAGGCGGCCGGCCGGGAAAGCGACCGCCGGGGCCAGCGACAGCTCCCCGGCCCGCGCGTCGCGGGCCAGCAGGTCCTCGACCTCGGCCCGCAGGGCCGGATCGTCGCCGCACCGCGCCTCCAGGAAGGCCGCGCGCGCCTCGGGGGGCAGCGCCAGGCATTCCAGGAAGAGGGCCTCGAGCCTGCGGTGGCGACTCTCGCTCATGGCGGGGAATGAGGGGTCATGGGGCGGGGTTCACGGCGCGGCCCGGCGTTCAGGCCGCAAAAGCCTCCATCTCGCGCGTGAGCCACGCGCGCAGGAAACGCCACTTCCGCTCGGCGGTCCGCTGCGAGGAGCTGAGGATGCCCGCCGCGTCGGCCACGGAAAGACCGGTGAAGAAGCGCAGGAGGACCAGCTGGTGGCCCTCGGGATCTTCGCGCTCCAGCTTGGTGAGTGCCGCATCCAGGGCCAGGAGCTCCTCCGGCGCGGCGTCGAGGCTCTGGGTGATCTCCTCGAGGGGGATGCGCTGGCGGTCGCCGCCGCGCTTCTGGCTGGCCTTGCGGCGCGCGTCCTCCACCAGCAGGTCCCGCATGGCGCGCGCGGCGGTGAAGTAGAAGTGGCGCATGCTCTCCCAGCCCTGGGGGTGCTTGCCGACGATGCGCAGGTAGGCCTCGTGGACCAGGGCGGTGGTCTGCAGCGTCTCCCCGTGGGGCAGCCGGGAGCGCTTCGCCGCGGCCAGCCGGCGCAGCTCCTGGTAGATCGCGGGAAAGACCTCGCGCGCCGCCTGCGGGTCGCCCTGGGCGGCCCGATTCAGCAGCTCGGTGATCTCTGGTGGGCTGGACTCCATGGATCGGCCCGGGGCCCGGTTGCCGGGCGGGCGGCGCCCGGGGCCGAGCCTCCTCCCGGCGGGACGGAATCCTACCACGGGGCGGGGACGCCCAGACGTGGCGGCTTTTCCTGGGCTTCTGCGGCTGTAGGGGCGGAACCGGCACTCGACCGCCGGCCCGTGCGGGCCGGGCACGACGAGCACTGCCGGAAGCCAAGACCCCAGCCGGCCCCTCGCCTCGCGCGGGGGCCGATCGGCGGGCAGACACTGCCCGGGAGGCCAACATGAAGACCTCGAAGCGACACCCCGCAGCCGCGGCGCCGACCATCGCCCTGTTTGCCGCGGCGATGCTCGCTGCCCTCGCCTGCGCCGCCCCGGCGGCCCGCGCCCAGTCCATCCGGCCGGACCTGTGGGTGGCGAACGGCTCGGTGCTGGCGATGGCGCAGTCGGGCAACACCCTCTACATCGGCGGCAGCTTCACCTACGTGGGTCCGCCCACGGGTGGGGGCGCCCCCCTCGACGCCGCCACCGGCCAGGTTCTCTCGAGCCCCGGGATCGCGGGCTCCGTCGAGGCCATCGCTCCCGACGGCAGCGGCGGATGGTATCTCGGCGGCCAGTTCACCCAGGCGGGCGGCTTGCCTCGTTCCAACCTCGCCCACCTCCAGTCCGACGGGTCGGTGTCCTCGTGGAACCCGGACGTCACCGGCAACCCCGGCGCGACCGTCTCGGCGATCGCCGTGAGCGGCTCGACGGTCTACATCGGCGGCTCCTTCACCATGGTCGGCGGACAGGCCCGGAACAACCTCGCCGCGGTGGACGCCGCGACCGGCGCCGCCACCGCCTGGAATCCCGACCCCGGCGGCGCCTTCCCCACCGTGAGCGCGATTGCGGTCGGCGGCACGACGGTCTACGTCGGCGGCTCCTTCACCACCATCGGGGGGCAGCTGCGCAACCGGATCGCGGCGGTGGACGCCGCGACCGGTGCCGCCACCGCCTGGGACCCGAACTCGAACGGGTCCATCTACGACCTTGCGCTGGAGGGCTCGACCGTCTTCGCGTGCGGCGCGTTCGGCACCATCGGGGGGCAGGCGCGGAGCGGGATGGCCGCGCTCGACGCCGCGACCGGGCTCGCCACGGCCTTCAACCCGAACCCGAATCAGGCGGTCGGCACGCTGGCGGTGAGCGGAGGGACGGTCTACGCGGGCGGGCAGTTCACCTCGATCGGCGGCCAGGCGCGGAACCGGATCGCCGCCCTCGACGGTGCGACCGGCCTCGCCACGGCCTGGAACCCCAATGCCAGCGGCAGCACGGTATTCCCGCAAGTCTTCGACATCGCGGTGGCCGGCTCCACGGTCTATGCGGTCGGCGACTTCACTTCGATCGGCGGGGGGGCCCGGCTGGGCATCGCGGCGCTCAGCGCCTCCACCGGGCTCGCCATCCCCTGGTCCGTCCAGGCGAGTATCAACATCGTCAGGAGGATCGCCGCCGGCGGCTCCGCCGTGTTCGCCGGAGGCACGTTCACCAGCATCGGCGGGGTGGGCCGCGGGTTCGTCGCTGCGCTCGACCTCACGACCGGCAGCGCCACCGGCTGGAGCCCGAACGCCAACGGCAACGTGCGCGCGCTGGCGGTGGACGGCGCGACGGTCTACGCCGGCGGGCAGTTCACCGTGATCGGCGGGCAGTCGCGCCGCAGCCTCGCGGCCCTCAATGCCGCCACGGGCACGGCGACGTCCTGGAACCCGAGCCCGAACAACACCGTGTGGGCGGTGGCGGTGGACGGTTCCACCGTCTACGCCGGCGGCCAGTTCACCAGCATCGGCGGCCAGCTGCGCAACCGGATCGCGGCGGTGGACGCCGCGACCGGGCTCGCCAGCGCGTGGAACCCGAACGCCGGGAACACCGTCTGGGCGCTGGTGCCGAGTGGCCCGATCGTCTACGCCGCCGGCGTGTTCACCACCATGGGCGGGCTGACGCGGAACCGCCTCGCCGCGCTCGACGCGGCGACCGGTGCGCCGACGTCGTGGGACCCCAATGCCAACGGCAACGTCAGCGCGCTCGCCGTCAACGGCTCGACGGTGTACGTGGGCGGCGCGTTCACCACCGTGGGCGGGCAGGCGCGCAACCGGATCGCGGCGCTGGATGCCGCGACCGGCGCGCCGACCGCCTGGGACCCCAACGCCAACGGCAACGTGAACAGCCTGGTGCTGGGCGGATCCACGGTGTATGTCGGCGGCGCGTTCACGACCATCGGCGGGCAGGCACGCAACCGGATTGCGGCTCTGGATGCCGCGGCTGCGACCGCCACGGAGTGGGACCCCAACGCCAGCAACTCGGTGAATGCGCTCACGCTGAACGGGTCCACCGCGTTCGCGGGCGGCGACTTCACGAGCATCGGGGGGCTCCCCCACTCCTACGTCGCGGGCATCGGGGCACAGCCCGTGGGTGTCGGGCGGGAGGAGCAGCGGGCCGCGTTCGCGCTCACCCGGCTGTGGCCCAACCCCGCGCGAGGCCCGGCGCGCATCGAGTTCACGCTCGCCCGCGCGGCGCGCGTGCGGCTGGGCGTGTTCGACGTGCAGGGACGCGAGCTGGCGCATCTGCTGGACGAGGCGCTGCCGGCCGGGCGCCACCAGGCCGAGTGGGACCGGGCCGGGCGCGGCGGGCGCGCCCCGGCCGGACTCTACTTCGTGCGATGCGAGGTGGAAGGCGCCAGCATGGCCAAGCGGCTGACCGTGATCGAGTGAGGTCTGCGGACGGCGAGCCCGGCGGGGCCTTCCGATCCCGCCGGGCCGCGAGGCAACCGGAGGGGGGTCAGGGCAACCGGATCAGCTTGCCCGCGACCCTCGCTCCGGCCTCGGTGCGGGCGCGATAGAAGAACAGGCCACTCCGCACGCCGGCCGCACTGGCCGGCGC
>JBBIHL010000291.1:0-4493 GCA_037447075.1 Candidatus Eiseniibacteriota bacterium
GGACCCGAAAGGGCGGAAATGGTGGGGCGCCGCCGGACCTGGACACGACCGCGCTGGCCCTTTACTCTACCACTTCTTGACAAGGCCTCCGGTTCGGCCGCAGCCGAGCCAAGTCGGTCGTCAATGCCGTACGAATGTTTCTCCGCTTTCTGGCAGTGGGCGGCCACTGTCCGCCCGACCTCGCCGCGGCGGTTCCCCGGATCGCCCACTGGAAGCTCTCCGCCCTGCCTCGCTACCTCACGGCCGACGACCTCGCGCTGTTGGTGGCGGCGTGCGAGCCGGCCACGGCGGCCGGCGCCCGCGATCGCGCGGTGCTCCTGCTGCTCGCCCGACTGGGTCTGCGCGCTGGGGATGTCCGGGACCTACGGCTCGGGGACCTCGACTGGTCGCGCGGGCGCCTCCGCCTCATGGGCAAGGGCCGCTGTGAAACCTGGCTCCCCCTTCCCCAGGAGGTTGGCGACGCCATCCTGCACTATCTGACGCGGTTTCGCCCGGCCCGCGATGACGACCATGTGTTTCTGCGGGTCTACGCGCCCCTCGGCCCGCTGCCGTCCAGCGGACCCGTCGCCAAGATGGTCCGGCGCGCCATCCACCGCGCCGGGATCGCCGCCCCGTCGCAGGGGGCCCATGTACTCCGCCACTCGGCGGCCACCGCGCTGCTGCGGCAGGGCGTCTCGCTCGATGTGATCGGCGCCGTCCTGCGCCATCGCTGCATTGAAAGCACCGCCTACTACGCCAAGGTGGATGACGCGCTGCTCCGGATGGTCGCGCCGCTGTGGCCCGGCGCCGGAGGGCGGCCATGTTGACTCGGGCCATCGACCGGTATCTCGACGTCCGACGGGTCGCCGGGTTCGCGCTGACGGTGGACGCCGGGCTGCTGCGCAACTTTGCCCGGTTCGCAACGGACCGCTCGGAGACCCACGTGCGGCGGCAGACCGCCATCGAGTGGGCCGCCCACGCGCCGTCCCCGTCCCAGCGGGAACGGCGCCTCGGCATGGTGCGCCAGTTTGTCACCCACGCACGGGCCGAGGACCCCGCGCATGAACCGGTCCCCCGACACGTGTTCGCCCACAGGCGCCCGCGACCGCGCCCGTACCTGTTGTCGACCCAGGAGCTCCAGCAGTTGCTCGATGCCACCGCACGCCTCAGGCCCACGCGCTCCTTGCGACCCCTGACCTACTACACCCTCTTCGGGCTGTTGGCCGCCACCGGTCTCCGCATCTCGGAGGCGCTGCACTTGCGCCTGGACGACGTCACCCCGGACGGGCTTGTCGTGCGCCAGACGAAGTTCCGCAAGAGCCGATGGGTCCCGGTGCACGCAACGACCGCCGCCGCCCTGGACCGCTACCTCGAGCAGCGGCAGGCCGTGGCGGATGGCGATGCCCACGTGTTCCTGTCCCCGAACGGGCGCGCGCTTACCTACGCGATGGTCAACGGGACGTTTCACTTTCTGCTCAGGTTCGTGGAGCTCCGCTCCATCCCTGGACAACGCCTGCCGCGGATTCACGACCTGCGGCACCGGTTCGCCGTGCGCGCTCTTGAGCACGGCCCCGGCGACCGTGACCGCGTCGCACGGCACGTCCTGGCGCTATCCACCTACCTCGGCCACGCCCACGTGGCCGACACCTACTGGTACTTGCAGGCGACCCCGCACCTGATGACCGCCATTGCCGATGCCTGTGCGGGGTTCTTCTCCGGAGGCACGCCATGACCTCCATCGCCCCTCACATCACCGCCTTTCTGCGCCAACGCCTGCCGATCGAGCGGGCCGCCAGTCCTCATACCTGCGACACCTACGCCTATGCGTTCCGGCTCCTGTTCGAGTTCGCGAGCCGGAAGCACGGCGTGCCCCCCTCGGCCCTCTCCCTCGAGCACCTGGACGCCGCGCTGGTGCTCGAGTTCCTCGCCCACCTGCAGACCGTGCGGGGCAATGGCCCCCGCACCCGCAACGCCCGGTTGACCGCCATCAAGTCGTTCATGCACTTTGTCGAGCATCGGGTGCCCGGGGCGCTGGAGCAGATCACCCGGATCCTCGCCATTCCGGTCCAGAAGACCGACCAACGTCTGGTCGACCACCTGACGGCTGACCAGTGTCAGCGTCTCCTGGCGGCGCCCGATCCGACGACCCGGGCTGGCATCCGCGACCGCACGATGCTCCACCTCAGCGTGGCCGCAGGCTTGCGGGTGTCCGAGCTCGTCGGGGTGCGCCTCGACGACGTGACGTTCACCGCGCGCTACGTGGACCTGCATGTGCGCGGCAAGGGCCGCAAGGACCGGAGGCTCACCCTCTGGAAGACCGTCGCTGACTCGGTGCGGGCGTGGCTCGCGGTCCGAGGCCAGGCGCGGGTGCCTGAGCTCTTTCTCAATGCCCGAGGCACCCGAGATGACGCGCGCCGGCTTCGAGTATCTCCTCCGCAAGCACGCCGCCACCGTACGCGCCCAGTGCCCGGCGCTCCAGCGCAAGCGGATCTCGCCCCACGTGCTCCGACACACCTGCGCGCTCAACATCTTGCAGGCGACGGGGGACATTCGCAAAGTCGCCCTCTGGCTCGGCCACGAGCGCATCCAGACCACGGAGGACTACCTGCGTGTGGACGTGACGCAGCGGATCGGTGTCCTGACGTCGATGACGCCACCCCAGCTGCGTCCCGGCAAATTTCGTCCGCCAGACGCGCTGATCGCGTCGCTCACTGGCTGACGAATACGCGGAGTGGTGGCGGACTCCGACGGCCCGAAGAGACCGCCATTCCATGGGATCGCTTCTCTGGAAGCCTTCCACTTCGCATATTCCACCACTCCGCATATCCCCGCCTATGCTGAGCTCAGCATAGGCGGGGCTTCTGCCCGAGTTGCGGGGGCCGACGGATGACGGAGCACGCCGCCCAGCTCGTCGAGACGGTGCTGCCGCGGGTGCCGGTGCGCCAGTGGGTACTCACGCTGCCCTATCGGCTGCGGTATCGGCTCGCATGGGACCATGGGTTGACCCGCGCCGTGCTGGGCATCTACGCACGGGTGCTCCAGGACTTCTACGTTCGCAGCGCTCACCGGCTCGGCCTCGGCCGGGGCCGGACCGGGATGCTGACGGTCGTCCAGCGCTTCGGAAGTGGGGTGAATCTCAACGTCCACTTCCACACGCTGGTCCTGGATGGCGTGTTCACCGAGCGTATGCCCGGCCGGCTCCAGTTCCACGCGGCGACGCCGCCCAGCGATGAGGCCGTCGCCGCCGTCCTGGGCGCCATCCGCCACCGGGTGGGGCGGTGGCTCGCGCGCCGAGGTTTGGCGCCTGGGGCCGAGCCCGAGGCCCCCGACGGGCTCGCCGAGATCTCGCCGGTTCTGGCGGAGATCATGAGCGCCTCGGTGCAAGGGCGGGTGGCGCTCGGTCGGCAGGCAGGCGCCCGGGTCGAGCGTCTGGGCGGTGAGCCGCCTGAGCGTGGCGCCTGCGGCCACGGGCCGCGCCAGGCCCATCTGGACGGGTTCGATCTCCATGCCGACGTCCGCGTCCCCCCCAATGATCGGGCTCGGCTGGAGCATCGCTGCCGGTACCTGCTGCGCCCCGTCCGGCAAGGACGCGTGTCGGCATCGCGGCCTGGTGAGCCCCGACCCCACTCCTCGGGGTTGAGTGAACAGATAGGCCAAGGGGCCGTGCCGGGTGACGGAGCGTGCGGCGACCGACGCGACGCGACTCCCGCGGGGCGGCTCGATCAAGGAGCTGCCGATTCGTTGACGTACAGATCGGAGAGGAACACATTCATCGAGGCCGTCGGCCTCGGTTCGACGGTGCAGTTCGCCACGAAATGCGCGATGGTCACGTGCTGGTTCGGTCGGCCTGGCGGGGCCGCATGGGGCACCCCGTAGGGTACGAAGACGGGGGGCTGGTTATCCCTCTGGAAAACGAATCGGGTGTTCTCGGGGTCCCACTGAATCAGGAGCGTCACCGGTGTGTTCCGCCTAAACCTGACAGGTCCCAGATCCTGGCTGTCAAGAACCACACCGTTGAAGCACTCCGCGTCGGCACAGTGAAATAGCAGGTATCGCACGCGAAAAACGTTGAGCGGGTCCGTGGAGTTTGCGGCGCGCTCGACCTGGATGCTGGCGAAGACGTCATTGACGGCGCTGCCGGGTGTGGGTCTTGCGGTGTTGAAGAAGTCGCCGGCGAGTCGAGCGATTGCGGTCGTGACGCCGGCACCCGGGCTCGCGCAGCCCTGAACGTCGGCCTCGTCGACCGCAACCTGAGCCCGGATGGCCGTCACGGCCGCCGGATTGAAGAACGTAAGCCCGACGAACCCGCGTTCCCTCCCAGTATCGGAACTCGTCCTGCCATAGGCCCGGCCCTCGAGCCGGAGGGCGTTCCTGCCGGTCTGCCTCACCACCGCGATGCGGCGGGCAGACTCCAGGACTCGAACCCCACCCTGAAAGGTGAACCACCGATCCGGATCGATGAGGGCAGCGTCAAAGCTGTCGTAGAGAGCCAGGGCCTCCGCAGCAGGCGGCCA
>JBBIHL010000292.1:0-4490 GCA_037447075.1 Candidatus Eiseniibacteriota bacterium
GGCGCCAGCGCCGGCCGGCGGGCCGCGGCGGGGGATCTCGAAGCTCTCGGCGGTCAGCACGCCGCCGCGGCACAGGATCACGGCCCGCTCGACCGCGTTGGCCAGCTCGCGCACGTTGCCCGGCCACGGGCGCCGGCGCAGGTGCTCCAGCGCCTCGGGCGTGACCCGGGGGGCCGGACCGCCGAGCTGGGCCGCCGACTGGCGCACGAAGTGCGCCACCAGCAGCGGGACGTCCTCCAGCCGCTCGCGCAGCGGCGGCAGGCGGATGGGGAGGACGCTGAGCCGGTAGTAGAGGTCGCGGCGGAAGCGCCCCGCCTCGGCCTCGGCCGCCAGATCGCGGTTGGTGGTGGCGATGACGCGCACGTCCACCTTGATGGGTTGCCCCCCGCCCACCCGCTCGAACTCCTGCTCCTGCAGGGCGCGGAGCAGCTTGGCCTGCAGGTCCAGCCGCATCTCGGAGATCTCGTCGAGCAGCAGCGTGCCGCGGTGGGCGCGCTCGAAGGCGCCCGGCGCGCGGGCCGTGGCGCCGGTGAAGGCGCCGCGCTCGTGCCCGAACAGGGTGCTCTCCACCAGACCCTCCGGCATGGCCGCGCAGTTGACCGTAACGAACGGCTGGGATCGGCGCGGGCTGCGCTCGTGCAGGGTCCGGGCCAGCAGCTCCTTGCCGGTCCCCGATTCGCCTTCGAGCAGCACCGTCGCCCGGGTGGGCGCCACCGCCTCCACCATCTCGAGGGCCGCCCGCCAGGCGCGGGAATCGCCCACGATCGCGCGCGCCGCCCGTGTACCGGGCCGCTCGCCGGGGGCGGCGCCCTCCTCGCGGCGCAGGCGCTCCAGCTGGACGGCGTTCTCCACCGCGGCGCGCAGCACCTCGGGATCGACCGGCTTGGTGAGGTAGTCCACCGCCCCGCGCCGGATGGACAGCACGGCGTGCTCGATGCTGGGGTAGCCGGTCATGATGATGACCGGGATGCTCTGGCCCTGCTCGCGCAGCTGGTCGAGCAGGTCCAGCCCCGTGGCCCGGGGCATGCGGTAGTCCGAGATGATGAGGTCGAACGGCTGGCGGCCGACCGCCTTGAGCGCCTCGTCCACGCTGGTGGCCAGCACCGGGCGATGCCCGATCTGGCTCAAGGTCTGCTCCAGCACCACGCCGACGGCCGGCTCGTCATCAATGCACAGGATGTTGGACATGGCTCCTGCGGGACGACCTGGGCCGGGTTCGACGGGCGGTCGGCGCCTCGGGCGCCGCGCGAAGGCCGCCGCGGCGCCGCAGGCCCGGTGGGCGCGGGATGCGTGGAGCCGGCTGCGCGTGCAGCCGCCTGCATGTCGGTTCGAGGGGGGGACGCAACATTCCGGCAGCCGCCAGCCGGTTCCGAGGGCGTGAGGAACTCACTCCGGGGCTGCTCGAATCCAGACGACCAGGGGTCTCGGTCTTCCGGTGATCCGCCTTTCCGCCGCGCGTTCGCGGCCTGCGGTGGGTCCAATGCGTCTGCTGCTCGCGACACGGCGTGAATCGGCATGGCCCCGGAGGGACTGAAGGGGAAAATGCAACGCAGCCCGCCCTCAAGATTCAGGAGGCCGCGCCGATACCGAACGTACCCCTCACCACGGCTCGAGGACGCCATGCGCATCACCGGCCTCATGCTGCGCGATGCCGCGTTGCGCGGCATCCGCGCCAACGCGGAGCAGCTCGCCCGCGCGCAGGACGAGGTGGCCACCGGCCGCAAGGTCCGCACCGTGTCCGACAATCCCGTGGACGCCGCGCAGATCATGCGACTGGCCTCCCAGCTGCGCGACATGGACCAGTACCGCCGCAACGGCACGGCGGCCACCACGCGTCTCAACACCGAGGACCTGGTGCTCGCCACCGTGCGCAAGCTGCTCGACCAGGCCCGCGGCCTGGCCATCAACGTCACCTCCGACGACCCGGCCGACCCCACGCGCCAGGACGCCCTCGCCGCCATCCAGCAGATCCGCAGCCAGATCATCGGGCTGGGCAACACCCAGGTGGGGGACGAGTACATCTTCGGCGGCGGGCAGACCCAGAGCCCGCCCTTCTTCTCCAACGGCACCTACGCCGGCGACACCAACCCGCGCCGCGTGGAGCTGAACAGCGGCATCGTCATGGACGTGAACCACACCGGCGACGCGATCTTCAGCCCCGCCATCGCCGCGCTCGACGCGCTGGCCGTGGAGCTGGCGACCGGCACCGCGGCCAGCATCCAGGCGACCGTGCCGGGGATTGCGGCCGCCGACGCCGCGGCGCTGGGCGCGCAGGCCGAGGTCGGCATCCGCCTGGGCCAGGTGAAGTTCACCGGCGAGCAGCTCGCGCAGTCCGCCGCCAGCCTGATGGAGGAGCTGGCCCGCGTCCGCGACGCCGACCCGGCGGAGTCCTCGGTGAAGCTCCTGAGCGCCCAGAGCGCCCTGGAGCGCGCCTACGCCGCGGTCGGGCGGGTGCTGTCGGTGAACCTGCTCGACTACCTGTAGCAGTCCGGCCGGTCCCTTCCAGCGGTTTGCATCCTGCACGGCGGCGGACGCTCCGCCCCCGTCGCGGGCGAAGGTCCCCTGCCCCCCCTCAAGTCGCGCCCGCGTCCCGCGACACTAGAGGGGTCGGCACCCAGCCGGCCCCCGGCAGAAGGCACGGGGAGGGACGGTCCACCCAGAAGGGGGTTCAGCACCATGGCAATCAACGACATCACCTTGGCCGGCGGCATGCGCCAGAACCTGGTGAACCTGCAGCTGGTCGCCGCGCTCCAGGCCCGCACCACCACGCGCCTGGCGACGGGCAAGCGGGTCAACACGGCGATCGACGACCCGCAGGCCTACTTCGCCGCCCAGAACCACATGAGCCGCGCGTCCGACCTGGCCGCCCGCAAGGACGCGATGGGCGAGGCCATCCAGGGCGTGAAGGCGGCCTCCGAGGGAATCGACGCCATCACCAGCCTGATCGAGCAGGCCAAGGGTCTGGCGGCTTCCGCCCGCAGCGCCTCGACGGCGGACCGCGCCACGCTGGCCGCCCAGTTCGACGAGCTGCTCAACCAGATCGACCAGCTGGCCCTCGACTCCGGCTACAAGGGCGTCAACTTCCTGGATGCCGACACGCTGGTGGTGAACTTCAACGAGAGCGGCACCTCGACGCTCACCATCACCGGCTTCGACGCCAGCTCGACCGGCCTGGGCATCGCGGCCGCCGCGAACTCGTGGGCGGCGGACGCCGACATTGACGCCGCGGTGACCGACCTGGACGCCGCGCTGAGCACGCTGCGCACCAACGGCAAGACCCTGGCCTCGAACTCCAGCGTGGTCACCACGCGCCAGGCCTTCACCACCGACATGATCAACACGCTCACCGAGGGCGCCGACAACCTGACGGTGGCGGACCCCAACGAGGAAGGCGCCAACATGCTCGCGCTGCAGACGCGCCAGCAGCTCGGCATCGTGGCCCTGCAGCTGTCCTCGCAGTCGCAGCAGAGCATCCTCCGGCTTTTCTAGGAGGAGCCGGCGCGGCGGCGGGACGAGGGGCCGGCGACGGCAGCTCGAACCCCGGCTCACCGCTCCCGTCCGAGTCGGCGCAGACTGAGGACCCGGGGGCCGCGGAAGCGCGGCCCCCGCAGTAAACGGCTCGTAAGCCCGGCGAAGGTCCGCATGGCCCTGCGTCTCACGCTGAAACCCCGGGAGCGCGTCATCATCGGCGGCGCCGCGCTGCGCAACGGCGACGGGCGCATCGAGCTGTTCGTGGAAAACGAGGTGCCCGTGCTGCGCGAGTCCGACATCTTGAGCCCCGGTGCCGTGCGCACGCCGTGCCAGCGCATCTACCTGGCGCTGCAGCTCGCCTACGTGGATGCCGCCCGCCGCGCCGAGCACGCGGACCGCTTCCGGGCGCTGGCCGCCGAGGTGGCGGCGGCCGCGCCGAGCTGCCGGCCCCTGCTCGACCGCATCGCGGCGTGCCTCGAGGCGGGGCGCTACTACCAGGCGCTCAAGGTCGGGCGCCGCCTGCTCGACCACGAGCGCGAGATCCTCTCGCATGTTCTCTAGAGCGCGTCAGGCCTACGAGGCCGGTGCCCGCACGGCGGCGTCGGGCCGGGAGCTGGAGGCGACCGCCCTGTTCAAGGCGGCGCGCCTGCTGGAGACCTGCCGCCAGGAATGGGACGCGGCCGACCGCGACGCGCGCCTGGACGAGGCGCTGCGCTACAACCTGCGGCTGTGGACGCTGTTCCAGAGCGAGCTGTCCCGGGCCGACCACGAGATGGTGCCCGAGCTCCGCGTGAACCTGCTGCGGCTGAGCGCGTTCGTGGACAAGCGCACCTTCGAGATCATGGCCAGGCCCGAGCCGCAGAAGCTCCAGGCGCTGATTGACATCAACCGCAACATCGCCGCGGGCCTGGCGGTGAAGGTGGAGCCGGGAGAATCCCCGGCGCGCCCGGCCGCCCCGGGGTCGGGCGGCGGGCAGGGGGGAGCGGCGCCGGGCGGCGCCACCGCGCCGGGGGGCGCGG
>JBBIHL010000293.1:0-4486 GCA_037447075.1 Candidatus Eiseniibacteriota bacterium
CCCGGGAACGACCAGCGCCCGAGGTTCTCCACGGCGTCCGCGGTGAAGCTGCGGGGCTTCTGCGCCGTCTCCCGGGCCAGCTGGGCGGCGAAGTGCCGCACGAGCAGGGGGATGTCCTCGCGGCGCTCCCGCAGCGGAGGCACCGCGATCGGGATGACGGCGAGCCGGAAGTAGAGATCCTCCCGGAAGCTGCCCGAAGCCACCGCGGCGGCCAGGTCGCGATTGGTGGCGGCCAGCACCCGGACGTCCACCTTGATCGCCCGGCTCCCGCCCACCCGCGACAGCTCTCCTTCCTGCAGGACGCGCAGCAGCTTGGTCTGCGCGGCGGGCGTGAGGTCGCCCACCTCGTCCAGGAAGAGCGTCCCGCCGTGGGCCTCCTCGAAGCGCCCGCGCCGGGCCTGGGTGGCGCCGGTGAACGCGCCCCGCTCGTGCCCGAACAGCTCGGACTCGAACAGTGGTTCCGGGATGGCCGAGCAGTTGACCGCCACGAACGGACCGTCGCGGCGCGGACTCAAGGCGTGCAGGGCCCGGGCCACCAGCTCCTTGCCGGTGCCGTGCTCGCCCTGGATGAGCACCCGGGCCGAGGTAGGTCCGGCGAGCTCGACCTGCCGGAGCAGCTCCTGGATCGCCGCCGAGCGGCCCACGATGGCCTGCGACCAGGTCTGCCGCAGGCGGCGGTTCTCGGACTGGAGCGCCAGGCTCGCCGAGGCGTTCCGCATCAGGAGCAGGAGCCGCTCCAGCGAGATGGGCTTCTCCAGGAAGTCGAAGGCCCCGAGCTTGGTGGCGCGCACCGCGGCCTCGATGGTCGCGTGCCCGGACATCATGATCACCACCGTCTCCGGAGCGCCGGCCGCGATCTCCGCCAGCAGGTCGAGCCCGCTGCCCTCCCGGAACCAGACGTCCAGCAGGACGAAGTCGTACGCCTCGCGAAGCTTGGCCCTGGCCTCGTCGAGCGTCGCGGCGCCCTCCACCTGATAGCCCTCGCGGCCCAGCGCCCCCTGGAGGCTGGCGAGGATGTTGGGTTCGTCGTCAACGACGAGGACGGTCGGCATCATCCTCCCCCGGGCGCGAGCGGCAGCCGGATGCGGAAGGTCGTCCCGCGGCCCGGCTCGGAGTCCACCGCGATCGCGCCCTCGTGCTCGCGCACGATGCGCTCCACCAGGGTGAGGCCCAGGCCCGTCCCGTGGGGCTTGGTCGTGAAGTAGGGGACGAACAGCTGCGCCTTCTGCTCGGGGGCGAGACCGGTCCCGGTGTCGGAGACCGACCATTCGACCTCCCGTTGACCGCCGCGGACCGCGACCTCCACCCGCCCGCCGGCGCCGGTCGCCTCGAGGCCGTTCTGGATCAGGTTGACCAGGGCGCGCTTGAGCTGGCCGCGATCGGCGGTGAAGGTGAGGTCGGCGACCGGGCCGGTAAGGGCCAGCCGCCCTTCCGCCAGCTCGCGGCCGTAGAGCGCCTTCAGGTCGCCCATGAGGTCCGAGGCGTTGCAGGGCGCGGGCCGGGGCTTGGGGAAGGTGCCGAACTCGGAGAACTCCTGCAGCAGCAGCTTCAAGGTCTGGATCTCGTCGCCGATCGTCCGCACCGCCTGGTCCAGGATCTGCGGGAAGTCCGGGCGCTGCTGCTCGTAGCTGCGCTTGAGGTCGGCCACCGACACCGCGATCGGCGTGAGCGGGTTCTTGATCTCGTGCGCCACCTTGAGGGCCATCTGGCTCCAGGCCGCCTGCCGCTCGCTGGTGCGCAGCTTCTCGCGGTAGCCCACCAGGTCGCGACGCATGCGGTCCAGGGCCGAGACCAGGGAGTCGAGCTCGCGCACGCTGTGAAGGGCGAGCGGCTCCTCCCAGTGACCCTGCGCGATCCGCTGGGAGAAGGCGGCCAGCCGCTCCACCGGCCGGGACACCTGCGACGACCAGAGCGCGCCGAGGACGACCGCCAGGCCCACGCCCAGCAGGCCCAGGAGCAGGGACGTCACCTGGAGGGCGGCGACCGCTTGGTCGGCCTCGGCGGTGGAGACCAGTCCCGTGATGCCGGCGTGCGGGGCGGGCCCGAGATCCAGGATCGTGCTGCGGCTCAAGTACGATCGGCCGCCGACTTCCACCCGCCCCGCGGGTCGCGACGGGATCGAGACCTGGTCGAAGCCCTCCAGTGTCCCCGCCCGGACGCGGTTCCGGGCATCCCGCAGGACCAGCTCCACGCCGCTCGTCTGCTTGAGCCTCGCGAGGAAGGCGGCATCGAGCAGAAATCCGCCCCGCAGCGCCCCGACCGGCCGGCGCTGGTAGAGGATCGGAGCCTCGGCCGCCATGGCGAGCGCGGCCGCTCCTTCCAGGTTCTCGATGGCCGGCCCCGTCCCTCGGGGGCCGCCGGCCGGCCTCGCCGGCACGCGGGCAGGAGCCTGATTCCCGAGCGCGGAGGGTGCCTGGGCCGCGTCGGCCACCACGGCCCCGCCGGTGTCCACCACCGCCAGGAAGTCCAGCCCGAGCAGGAATCGCTTCTCCGCCAGGTAGTCGGCGAGGTCGCGGCCGCCGGTGGGCTGCAGGAGGTAGAGCCGCTTGAGGTCCGGATCCCGGCCCAGGATGCGAAGGCGCTCGGCGACCCGGCCGCCGTCGGAGCGAAGCTGCTCCCGCAGCAGCCCCAGGGTCGCACCGAGTCTCTCGGCCGCCTGCGTCTGCACCGAAGCCCGGATCCGCTGGGAGATGACGAGCATCGCCACGGTGAGCGGAACGACGGCGACCAGGGCGAAGCCGAGGATCAGCCGGGAGCGGAGCGAGCTCATGGCCGGCGGCCGGCGGGAGCGCACTGCAGCAGGTTGACCAGGGAGTCCGGGCCCAGCGCGCTCAAGTAGGGGCGCAGCTCGGGACCGTAGAGCAGCGGGCAGGCGATGGTGAAGAGCGGCGTGACGCGCAGCTCGCGCAGGCACCGTTCGAACCGGTCGGGGTCGGACGCCGGGCCCGCGACGTCGCTTCGCCGCACCTCCGCGGCGAGCGAGTCGGCTCGCGCGCGCCGGTGCGGAGGGAACGGGCCAGTGCGGACGTAATCGGCCAGGGCGAGAATCAGGGAGTCGCGTGCGGCGACGGGGGAATCGAGGTAGAGAAGGTACGTGGCGACGCCGGCGGGAGGCGGCGAGCGACCCTCGCGACCCCGATTGAGGAAGGCCTCGACGAACCCCTGCCCGGGCCAGGACGAGTCCACCACGAATCGCCCGGGGTCTGGCGGCGGCGGCCCGACCGTCGGTTCCCACGCTGCGAGATCGCCGCGGAACAGCTGCTGGTTCAAGGCCTCGAGGCCCGAGCTTGCGGGCCCTGCGCTGCCCGGACCTCCCGGCTCTCCCGTCTCGGGCCACAGCGCAGCCACCACTCCCCGCACCCGCCGCCCCCGCAAGCCCCCGCTCCAGCGCGGGTCATCCCGAAGATGAGCCGACAGCTCGCCGGGCCAGAACACGGCGGCATCCAGCTCGCCGCGCTGCAGGGCGATCTCCTCGTCGGCCGCCTCGTCGAAGAGCCGGATGAGCAGCGTGTCCGGCCATGGGGGGTGAGCCGGCACCCTCGCATCCCGGACCAAGCGGAAGGCATTCTCGCTGGGTGGCGGCGAGCGGTCGGCATAGTCGGGCACCGGAACGCCCAGCGTCGGTGCCTCGCAGACGAAGATCAGGTTGGACCGCCGGCCGGAGGGGAAGCCGATCCGCAGCAGGGGCAAGGCGCGCACCGCCGGCCGCTCGCCCAGGACCCGCAGCCGGTCCAGCCGCGTGACCCCTCGCAGCGAGCCCCAGGTGAGCGTCGCGACGGCCAGCTCCCCGTCGTGGAGGCGCTCCACCGTGCCCGCCGCGATGGCCTTGCCGCGCAGGACAAAGGTCAGCAGATCGCCGGCCTGAAGCGCGGCGGAGTCACGGGGGGCGACATAGGCGCGGCGCTCGCCGACCCAGACGACGGCCGCCTCCACCGGGCGAGGCTGGGCCGCCGAGGGCGCTGCGGGAACGAGCAGGGCCACGATGAAGGCCGAGAAGCCGGGCACCGAGGCTGCGGCCGTGTGTCCAGGAGCCTTCGGCGTGTCTTGCAAGCAACGGTCCCTCGGCAGGCAGTAACGATGAATCCCCAAGGCCACTGCGAAGGAGACCCCCGGGCCGGGCCCGTGTCAAGCGTGACACACGAGGTTCCGCCTGCACTCGAAACGAATCACCTAACCCCTTGCCAAGCAATCAAGTGATGGGAGGGCACGAGCCTTGAGATAGGACCGGAGCGAGACGACGGCGCATCCCGCCCGTCGCCCTCCTGGCTCGGGGCAACGTGGCCCCGCCAGGCGATCCGTGGCCCGGAACCGGTGCCCGGCCGCGGGCGAACCCTTCGCATCCGGAGGAGGAATCACATGAAAAGCAAGTACGCAGGAAACCAGACGAGCGCGGCCGAGAGGCGGCAGCGGCCGGCCGCGGAGGACGCGTGGAGCGGCGGGGCCACGGCAACGCCGTGGCGGCGTGCGGCGGTGCTGTGCGCGAGCA
>JBBIHL010000294.1:0-4475 GCA_037447075.1 Candidatus Eiseniibacteriota bacterium
CTTCACCCCCCGGCCGCGCAGATCCTCCGCCCAGGCCCGCACGTCGTGGGCCTGGAAGCCGAACACCACCGGACGGATGCCGTGCTCGGCCACCTCCCGGCCGCGTGCCGACCACGGGTGCAGCGCCAGCGCCGTTCCCCGCAGGTCGAACTCCGACCACCAGGGCGACTCCATCCGCACCGGCAGGCCCAGACGGTCCCGGTAGAAGGCCAGCGTTCCGGCCATGTCCTGGCAGTTGAGGATCACCGTGCCGAGCACGGGGCCCAGCCCCTCCCGGGCGGGCTGACGCGGCTGTTGCAGCGAGACCAGGTTCCCCTCCGGGTCGCGGAGGTGCACGATCCGGCCGAAGGGCTCCGTGCGGATGTCGCCCAGGAACTCGACCCCGCGCGAGCGCGCCGCGATCACCGTGGCCCCGAGGTCCTCCACCTCGAACGAGGGCGACACCTCCTCGGGACGCACGTGTCCCGCCGCGGGCGCCGCATCCGGCGGGAGCGCGTGCAGCGCCAGCGTGCAGCCCGCGGTGTCCAGCTCCACCCAGTGGGGGGAGTCGTAGCGGACGCCCAGCCCAAAGCGGTCGCGGTAGAAGGACTTCAGGCCGGCGATGTCCCGCGTGTAGAGGATCGCGTAGAGGAGGCGCATCGTGCTCACCTCGCGCTTCGCGTCTACTCCAGACTCACCCACACGCTCTTGGCCTGGGTGTACTCGGCCAGGCAGTCCCGCCCCAGGTCGCGCCCGAACCCGGAGAACTTGGTCCCGCCGAAGGGCATCGCGGCGCTGTAGAAGTTGTAGGTGTTGACCCAGACCGTGCCGGCCTGGAGCGCGCGCGCCACCGCGTGGGCCTTCTTGATGTCCCGGGTCCACACCCCGGCCGCGAGCCCGTAGCGCACGCCGTTGGCCTTGGCCAGGGCCTCGTCCAGGCTCTCGAAGGGGATCACCGCCAGCACCGGACCGAAGATCTCTTCCTGCGCCACGCGCATCTCGTGCCGGACCCCGTCGAGCACGGTGGCCTGCACGAAGTAGCCCTTGCCGTTCACGGGCTGGCGCTGCCCGCCCGCCACCAGCCGGGCGCCCTCCTTGACGCCCACCTCGACGTAGGCGAGCACCTTGCGCATCTGCGGCTCGTTGATCAGGGCGCCCAGCCGGGTCTTGGGGTCCAGCGGGTCCGCGGGCTGGAGCTTCCGGGCCCGCTCGCCGAGCTTGGAGACGACCTCGTCGTGGACCGACTTCTCCACCAGGAGCCGCGACCCGGCCGCGCACACCTCGCCCTTGCCGTAGAAGATGCCGGTGCCGGCGCCGCGCACCGCGGCGTCCAGGTCGGCGTCGGCGAAGACGATGTTGGGCGACTTGCCGCCCAGCTCCAGGGTCAGCTTCTTCACCGTTCCCGCGGCGCCGCGCATGATCTCCTGGCCCACCTCGGTCGAGCCGGTGAAGGAGATCTTGTCCACCATCGGATGCGCCACCAGGGCGGCGCCGGCCTTGGAGCCGAAGCCGGGGATCACGTTGAACACGCCCGGCGGCATCCCCGCCTCCAGCGCCAGCTCCGCGATGCGCAGGGCGGTCAGCGGAGTCTCGGCCGCGGGCTTGAAGACCACCGTGTTCCCCGCCGCCAGCGCCGGGGCCGCCTTCCAGCCCACCATGATCATCGGGAAGTTCCAGGGCGTGATGGCGCCCACCACGCCGACGGGCTCCCGCAGCGTGAAGGTGAAGAACTTGGGGTCCGCCGGCACGGTGTCGCCCGTGAGCTTGGTCGCCCAGCCCGCGAAGTACTGGAAGCAGTCGGCGACGAACGGCAGGTCGATCTGGCGCGACTCGAAGATGGGCTTGCCGTTGTCGAGGGTCTCCAGGCGCGCCAGCTCGTCGCCATGGGCCAGGATCAGGTCGCTCAGCTTCCACAGGATGCGTGCGCGCTCCGAGGCCTTCATGCGCGGCCACGGCCCCTGGTCGAAGGCGGCGCGCGCCGCCTTGACGGCGCGGTCCACGTCCTCGGCGCGCGCCTCGGCCACCGCGGTGATGGGCTCCTCGGTGGCGGGATTCAGCGTGTAGTAGACGTCCCCGGCAAGGGCGTCCACCGCCTCGCCGTTGATGACGAGCTTCCCCGGCTTGACTGGGGCGAGAGTGTCGGGCATCGGTCTTCCACCTTGCGGTTGTGGTGCGCGGGTCGGAACGCGACCGGATGGAATCTAGGTCGGCCGGGGGGTGGGAAGCAAGCGGCCCCGGCACGAGGCGGGGTGGGCGACCGGGGGCTGGAGGCGCGCCCCGAAGGGCGCGCCCACGGTGGGGTCTTGCGTGCGGCTCCCGGCCCTACGGACTGTCCGGGTCGTGCGCCCCGCGCCTCGGCCCCGGTCCCATTCCCCCACCATCGCTCATGGGACGCGCAGCATGCCCACCGGCGAGTAGGCGATCTCATCCCCACCGCGCCGCGCGTAGACCCGCCACAGCACCGTCTCCCCGGGCCGGGGCCGCGCCGGAAGCGCCTGCGGGCGCAGCACCAGCGTGGTGTCGGCGGTCGGCCCCAAGGCGGCCAGCTGGGCCAGGTCGGCGGAATAGAGGCGCACCTCGTAGTCCTCGGCTCCGGGGACGCGCGTCCAGCCCAGGCGAAGCGCGCCCCCGGAGGCGGGCGCGACCGGAAGCAGACCGGGTTTGGCAACCGCCTGCGTCCGCGCCGGCGGCGCGCCGCCGCGCAACACCGGCTCGCGGCGGCCGGGCCCGCGTATGTCCAGCAGCGAGAAGGCCACGCTCGCCACCACCAGGATCGCGACCGCCGCCCAGGCCGGGCGCAGCGCCGGAGCGTTGGCCAGCTCGCGCAGCTGTTCCCAGAAGCCGGGCCGGCCTTGCGCGCGCGCGGGCGCTCGGTCCGGGGACGCCGGCGGGCCGGCCGGAGCCGCGCTCGATCCGTGGAGGGCTCCGCGCAGCACCTGGGTGAGGCGGACCTCCGCCTGCTCCAGGCGCGCCCCGGCGGGGGGCGTGCCGGGGGTGAGGAATCTCGCGTAGGAAGCCAGCAGCGTCCGGCAGCGCGGGCATCCCTCCACGTGCCGCCGGCGGGGGTCGTCCGCGGGCAGCTCCAGGAGGTCGCCCAGCTCCTCCACGCGCACACAGGTCGAGGTGGTCATGGCGTCTGATTCCTTTCCTCGCGCTCCCTTTCCAGCGCGGCGCGCAGCTTGCGTCGCGCCCGCTGCAGGACCCCGCGCGCTCCGGACGCGCTCCGGTCTCCCACCATCTCCGTGATCTCCTCCACCGGCACGCGCTCGACGCAACGCAGCCAGAGCGCTTCCTGCTCCTGGGCGTCGAGGTGCGTCCTCACCAGCGCCAGCAGCCGCTCCTCGCCTTGCACGCTCTCGTAGCGCCGGTCCGGTTCATCGGCCGGGTCCGGCAGCGTCTCCAGCTCGACTCCCTCGTCCCGCACCAGGCTGGGCGCCTTCACCGCCGTCAGGCACCGGTTCCGCGCGATCGCGAACAGCCACGACGAGAATCGCGAGCGCCCCTGGAACGTCGCCAGCGCCCGGTAGGCGTTGAGCAGGACGTCCTGGGCCAGATCGAGCGCGCGTTCGTGGTCCCGCACGTAGCGATAGCACCACAGGTAGACCCGTCCCTGGTAGCGACCCAGGAGCTCCGAGGCCGCCGCACGGCCGGCGGGGCCCCCGGGATCCCGCACGGCCCGCCGCACCAGCTGGTCATCGGGCCAATCGGGTCTGGGTCTGCCCGTCATCGAGTGAGACGACCTCCGGCCCCGGGAATCACGCGGCCGCCCGGCCCGGGTCGGCGCCGGGGCGCGCGCTGCGCCAACCCACGGCCACCGCGGCACCGATCACGGCCGCCAGGACCGCGAGCTGGACCCAGCGCCAGGCCACCCAGCCGGCCCGCTGGCTCAAGGCCACCCGCACGCTGCCGTCGCCGACCACCACGAACCCCGCCCAGAAGAAGGGGTGGCGGGTGGCGGGCACCTGCCGCAGCGCCCACTGGGCCTCCCGCAGCGCGGCCGCCGCGTCCTTCCCGCGCTGGAGGGCGTCGTAGAAGCGGTCCATGAGCCGCGAGGTCGCCTGGTCCTCCACCGGCCACAGCGTGGCCACCACGGCGGGGGCGCCGGCGCTCAGGAAGGCGCTCGAGAGCCCGATGACCCCCTCCCCCGAGACGATGGTGCCGCTGCCCGAGGCGCAGCTCGACAGCACCACCAGTCGCGCCGGCAGGCGCAGCTCGGCGATGCGCCCCGCGCGCAGATAGCGCGCCTCCCGCTCGCCGGCTTGCGGGACCAGCAGGATGCCCGAGCGCCACGGATGCTCGTCGTCCACCGTCGCGTGTCCCGCCAGGTGGATCACCTCGAACCGCGCGAGCTCGGCCGCGTCGAGCGAGGAGGCCCCGCCCGGGCCGGTGACTCGCGCCACCACGCCCCCGAAGCGGCCGGCCAGCCCCCGCACCTCCGCGACGGCGCCTGTCAGCCGCTCCCCGCGCGGGCCCACCCGCGCCGCCACCGCCAGGAT
>JBBIHL010000295.1:0-3171 GCA_037447075.1 Candidatus Eiseniibacteriota bacterium
TGCGATCCCGCAGGTGTTCAACAAGCTCAAGCACCGCTTCATGGTCATCGAGTCGGTGGACGAGTACTCGAGGCTGCCGAATGCGGCCGAGTTCAAGGCGATCGCGATGGAGATGACAGGGCCGAGGGTGCAGACGCTCGTGACTTCTCTACGCGCCGCGAGCATGGGCATCGCCGAGATGGCGGCAACCATTCGAATCCTCGACGAAGCGGGCGTCACGATCTAGCCTGAGGGGCCAGTGAGGGGCCGAATGGGCAAGGAAGCGATTCTTCGCCGCATCGACGAACTACACGGCATCGAATCCAACGACATCGCGACCATCAACCGCGCGCTTTGCGGAATCTTCGCCGTCCTGGAGCTTGTCCACGGCGCGGACAGCTTCCATCTACAACACCTCAAGACCACTGCCGCCGACGCACAGGTTCAATACGTGAAGGCCGGCCTGCCAGTGGTGAAGAAGAGCCGCCGGCGCACGAAAGTGGTGCAGCGGTTCCCGACCGAGGGGTCGTGCGCGACCCTGATCTACGCGACGCTGATCACGGCATTGGCGCGGTGGCGCGGGGTGCGGATGACGCCGAAGATCCTGGTGACGCTGGCTTAGCGCCGCGCCACGGAGAGGAAGGGGCCGGTGGCAGCATGATCACGCCGATGCCTCGGCGCTTCGACACTGAAACACGCCTTGACCCTTTCGAAGAAACGATTCCCAAGATGGATAGTTCCCCCGCGGATGTCACGAGTAGCCCGAAAGTGGCCTCGGCTGTCGAAGCAGAATCACGTCCCTCAAGGTCCGGAGGTTCCGTAACGATGCTCTGCATGCGCTATGGGAGGGCGACTGTGCAGGGCTGCATGCACTTCGTTGAATCACGGCTCACAAGGGACGTTTCTAGGAAGGCACATGGGTCGCGAGAGGCGTAGTCGATGGCGTAGAGTCCTGAAGTACACGCGGGGGCAGTGGTTCACGCTCACGCTCTCGATTGCTGCGATCGCGCTCTCATGGCGAGCGAACTGCGTTTCGACCGAGCAGAAGGAGTTGTCCCGACTCGATCACCTGCCGAATGTTGAAGTCTCGCTGGTCCCCGGACCGGATGCGGACAACTTGCTCGTGGAGAACAAGGGCTTCCGGCTCCAGAGGATGAAGGTGGAGGCGCGGGTGTTCTTCGATGTTAAGCCCTGCATAGAGCCCTGCTCGAAGGCTGCCCCGCTTCTGCGCTACGTTGTCGATGATTACTACCGCGATGTCCGCGTTGGTGACTACGAAGACAGTCAGCGTCGTGTCTATGGTCTGGCGCTGCCACCGGGAACACCGGACTTCCTCGAAAGTATCTCGCGAGCGCTTCAAGATTCCCTCCCGGCCCACGGACGCAGATGGCAGGGCATCGAGGTAAGAAGGGCCATTCGGGTCGTGTACTGGGACTGGGTGGGCGTGAAGATGGAGGAGTACTACTCGGACGAGGAGTCCTCACCGGGGCTCGCTCCGGTCATAGCGTCCCGCCGCGCCGCAGCGTCCCAGGCGCCGGCAGCTCACGGCGTGGGGCGCAGGCGGCGCTCCCGCCAGGCCCGGGCCTCGCCGGGTCGGCCCCAGCGCTCGTAGAGGCGCACGACCCGGTCGCGCGCCTGGCCCAGCGGGCCTGGCCCGGTTTCCCGATCCGCTTCCAGCGTCTCGTAGCCTTGCAGCAGCAGCGATTCCGCCGAGGCGAACGCCCGGCGCTCCGTGAGGATCTCGCCCAGCTCGAGCTTGGCCCGCCCCACCTCCCAGTAGGACTCGGGCAGGGTCTTGCGGAGCTGGGTGAGCGTCGCGCGCGCGCGCTTCTCCGCTTCCTCCGTCCGCCCGGCCTTGCGGTCGTGAAGCGCCAGCAGCCGCAGCGTCTTCGCGATGAACTGATCGTCCGACCCGCGCAGCGCGCGCTGGCGATCCAGGAAGCCCAGCAGGAAGGGCTCCACCTCGGCGGGCGCGTGGGTCTCCATCAGGGCCACGAGCGCCTCCTCGGTGGTCCACGAGCGGGTCCCCTGGGGCAGGCTCAAGGCTTCGCGCAGCGTGGCGACGGCCTCGCGCGGCTGGCCCAGGTCCCGCTGGGCCAGCCCGAGGGTGCGGAGGGTGAGGTGGTCCCGGCGGCCGGTGGCGTTGACGGCGCGCCTCGCGACCTCGGCGGCGCGCTGGGGATTCCTCAGCTCCGACGGCTGGGCGGTGAGCAGGTAGTTGGCATAGTCGTCGAGCACGTCCGGCTCGGCGTCGCCCCGCGCCGCGATCCGCTCGTAGGCGCGGATGATGCGCACCCCAAGATCGCGAGCGTCCTCGGGCCGACCCTGGTCGAGGCGCAGGTTCTGGAGGCCGAGCAGTGCCTGGATGGTGCTCGGATGCTGCTCGCCCAGGGTCCGCACGCAGGCCTCCAACGACTCGCGGTAGTAGCGTTCCGCCTCGCCGAAGCGGCCCATGCGACGGTAATTCAGGGCCAGATTCCGCAGCGCCCGGAGCGTGCTGGGATGGGCCGGACCGAGGGTGCGGCGATAGATGGCCAGCGCGCGCCCGGTCACGGCGATGGACTCCTCGCGCTTGAACTGGTGGTCCACCTGCACGGCGAGGCTCATCAGCGCGTCCGCCGTCGCGGGGTGGTTCTCGCCGTGCAGCCGCACCCGCATCTCCACCACCTCGCGCAGCACCTGCTCGGCCTGGGGCCACTTCAGGTCCTCGCCCAGCGCGCGGGCGCGCCGGACCAGCGTCTCCGCGATCTCGGGGTGCAGCGGGCCCAGGTGGCGGCGCTGGATGGCGAGCGCCTCCTCGCAGAGCGCCGCGGCTTGGGGGGCATCGTGCCGGCTGTTGTGGGCGTCGGCGAGCCACCACCTAAGCCTCACGCCCAGGCGCCACTGTGCCTCCTCGTTCCCGGCGAGCCGGGCGAGCGCGTCGCGCAGCACGGCCTGGGCGCGCAGGGGCTCGCCCTGCAGGACGAGTACCCTTCCGACCGCGGCGTGGGTCCGGATGGTCGCGGGGTGGCGCGGCCCGAGCGAGGCCGTCTGGGCCGCCAGGACCTGCTCCAGCTCGCGGCGCGCGTCCCCGTAGCGACCTTCCTCGATCTCCAGCTCTCCCAGGAAGGCGCGCGCCTCCCACGCGTCGCGGGGCTCCCCGCGCCCGGAGCGGAGCAGCAGGTCGCGGGCGGCTTCCCCGTGCGAGCGGGC
>JBBIHL010000295.1:3205-4458 GCA_037447075.1 Candidatus Eiseniibacteriota bacterium
AGGTTCGCGCCAGCGTCAGCTGCACGGCGGCCGACAGGGCGGGCTGGGAGGGGAAGGCGTGGCGGATGCTGCGCGAGGCGTTCTCCAGCACGTCGCGGACGGTGAGGGCTCGCCCCAGCGCCCGCTCGGGCATGGGGGCTTCCAGCAGCTCGTTGAGGACGAAGTCGTTGATGGCGCTCTCGCGCCGCTCGGCGATGCGCGCCAGGTCGCGCTCCCGCGCCGCGATCCGGGCCTGCCAGAGCGCGGCCACCAGCCCGATCACCAGGGACAGCGCCACCAGGGCGCCGGCGCCCACCGCCGCGCGGTTGCGGCGGAGGAACTTTCCCGTCCGGTAGCGCCAGGTGGGACGCGTGGCCCGGACGGGGGCGCCCGCGAGGAAGCGCTCCAGGTCCTCGATGAGCGCCTCGGCCGACGGGTAGCGCTCGGCGGGGTCCTTGCGCAGCGCCTTGAGCGCGATGTTGTCCAGGTCGCCCGGGATGCGCCACCCCGGGCCATCCCCGGCGCCGCGCCGCAGCGCCAGGCTCGGCGTCTCCGGCTCCAGCTCCAGCACGGCGCGCTCCAGCTCCGCACCGGCCCGCTTCTCCTTGCCGTAGGGCCGCGCGCCGGCCAGCAGCTCGTAGAGGATCACGCCCAGCGCGTAGACATCGGTGGCCGTGGTCGGGGGCTCGCCCCGGATCTGCTCGGGCGCCGCGTAGTACGGCGTCAGCCGGCGCTCCCCCAGGGTGGTCTCCGGATGCGCCTCGGACTCCGCGGGATCCAGCAGCCGCGCGATCCCGAAGTCCAGCAGCTTGGCCTCGCCCTCCGGCGTCACCAGGATGTTGCCGGGCTTGAGGTCGCGATGGATGACCAGGCTGCGGTGCGCGTACTGCACCGCCCGGCACACCTGGAGGAAGAGGCGCAGCGTGGCCTCGAGCCCCAGGCGGCGCGAGCGGCAGTAGTCGGTGATGGGCGAGCCGGCGACGAACTCCATCGCGAAGTACGGCAGGCCCTCCTCCGTGGCCCCGCCGTCCAGGAGCCGCGCGATGTGGGGGTGCTCGAGCCGCGCCAGGATCTGCCGCTCGCGCCGGAAGCGCTGCAGGATCTCGTCGGTGTCGAGGCCGCGCTTCACGAGCTTGAGGGCCGCGCGCTGCTCGAACTGGCCGTCGGCCCGCTCGGCGAGGTAGACCGCGCCCATGCCGCCGCGCCCGATCTCGCGGGCGATGTGCCAGGCGCCGATGCGGCGCCCTTCGGCCTCGGCCGGCGCGGCGGGCTCC
>JBBIHL010000296.1:0-4457 GCA_037447075.1 Candidatus Eiseniibacteriota bacterium
GATGCTATGGCCCTGCCGGACTCCGCGGGATGGAGCCTCGAGGTCTACGTGCGCGTCCCGCCGCAGGCCGTGCGACTCGCGACCGGGCGCGAGCGACGGCAGGCCCGCCTGCGTCTTCAGGTGAAGCTCTCCAACGCCTTCGGGGCCCGCCTGCACGAGAGCGCGCAGGAGTTCACGCTCTCGGCCCAGGACTCGGCCTCCGGGTTCGGCCAGGTGGTGGTCACGCGCTTCCCGGTGAAGCCCGGCCAGGTCCGGCTCTGGGTCCGGCTCCAGGACCTGGATTCGCGCAAGCGGGGCCTGGCCTACATCGGGCGTAAGGTGCCGGAGAGCGCCGAGATCGAAGGGCCCGTGGAGATCCCGGGCGAGGAGTCCGGCGTCCGGCTGGGCGATCCCGGCTTCCTCTGGGCTGGAGGCGGGGGCGCCGGGGGGGCGCCGTTCTTCGGGGCGGGCGCCGAGATGCTCCCCAACCCGGAGCGCCTGTTCGGGCTCTACGCCACCACCCTGCGCGTGCGGGTCGTGGCCGAGGCGGCCGACGCCGCGCGTCCCTGGCGGTGGCGCGCGCGGGTGCTGCGAGGCGGGCAGGCGATGGCCGAGCAGGACACCACGGTGCCGGCGAGCCCGCGCCTCGAGGGCGTGGTGCGCGTGGACGTCTCCACCTTCCCCGCCGGCGGCTACGACCTGGAGCTCAAGGTCTGGAAGGAAGGCGACCCCGCCGCGGCGTCGCGCACCGGCCGTTTCAGCGTCGCCTGGCAGGACGCGGCCTGGCGGCGCAACCCGCGCGACGTGCAGGACGAGGTACACCTGCTCCTCAGCGAGGAGGAGGAGCAGCGCTTCGCCGAGCTGGAGCCCGGCGAGCAGGAAGACTACATGGAGCAGTTCTGGAAGCGCCGCGACCTCACCACCGGCACCGCCGCCAACGAGTGGCGGAGCACGTTCCTGGAGCGGGTGGCCTACGCCAACGAGCATTTCAGCTACAAGGGCGTCGAGAAGGGCATGTTCACCGACATGGGCCGCGTCTACATCCGCTACGGTCCTCCCTCGGACATCGAGAAGCAGGTGATCCCCGCGGGCGACGAGACCCTGCTCCAGGTGGTGCAGCAGCTGGCCGCCACCGAGGATGTCCCGCTCGGGAACGTGAAGGTGAAGGGCTTCGGCGGCGACCTGCGCCCCTACGAGGTCTGGGTCTACGAGAACGTGGTGCCGATCCCCATCGAGGTGGACCCCGAGCGCGTCTCCGACCTGCGCCGCCGGGAGCGGCTGGTGTTCCTGTTCGTGGACGACCAGGGCTACGGGCGCTACACCCTGCGCTACAGCACCGAGTAGCCCCGCCCGCCGTTCCGGCTTTGCGCTTGACGCTCGAGCGCCGGGCGGGCGATAGTGGCCGCCGTTCCCCACCTGCAATCCCATCCGGCGAAGGCATTTGGGCAGCCTGTCCCCGGTCCCCAGCCGGGGCGGCGCGCGCGGCGCCCCCGGGGCCGCGGGGCAAGGGAGGAGTGGTATGGCGATTCGAGTCGGCATCAACGGCTTCGGGCGCATCGGGCGGCTGGTGTTGCGCGCGGCCGTGGACCGCGGCGCGCCCCTCGAGGTGGTCGCGGTGAACGACGTCACGGACGCGCCGACCTTGGCTCACCTGCTGCGCTACGACTCCGTCCATCGCGTCTGGCCCAAGGCGGCGGGGACCAGGGACGGGGCCCTGCTGGTCTGCGGCAAGCCGATCCAGGTCCTGAGCGAGAAGGACCCGGCCCAGCTGCCCTGGAAGCGTCTGGGCGTGGACCTCGTGCTGGAGGCCACCGGCCGGTTCACGGAACGCGACCAGGCCGCCGTCCACCTCGCGGCCGGGGCGCGCAAGGTGCTGGTGTCGGCTCCCGCCAAGAACGCGGACTGCACCTTCGTCATCGGCGTGAACCACCAGAGCTACGACCGGGCCGCCCACCACGTGGTCTCGATCGGCTCGTGCACCACCAACGGGCTGGCCCCGGTGGCCAAGGTGCTGAGCGACTCCTTCGGCATCGAGCACGGCCTGATGACCACGGTGCACGCCTACACCAACGATCAGCGCATCCTGGACCTGCCCCACAAGGACCTGCGCCGCGCCCGGGCGGCGGCGCTGTCGTTGATCCCGACCAGCACGGGCGCGGCCAAGGCGATCGGGCTGGTGCTTCCGGAACTCAAGGGCAAGCTCGACGGCGTGGCCGTGCGGGCTCCCGTGAGCGACGGCTCCCTGATCGACCTGGTCTGCCGGGTGCGGAAGACCACCGAGGCCTCCGCGGTCAACGCCGCCATGAAGGCCGCCGCCGAGGGGCCGCTGCGCGGCGTCCTGGAATACTGCACCGATCCGATCGTGTCTTGCGACGTGGTGGGGAACCCGGCCAGCTCCGTGTTCGACTCGCTCTCCACCAGCGTGGTGGACGGCACGCTGGTCAAGGTGTTCGCCTGGTACGACAACGAGTGGGGCTTCTCCAACCGCGTGGTGGACGCCCTGCTCATGCTGTAGCGCCATGCCCGCCTTCAGCAAGCTCACCATCCGCGACGTCGAGGTGGCCGGACGCCGATGCCTGGTGCGGGTGGACTACAACGTCCCCCTCAAGGGTGGACGGGTGGCCGACGACACCCGCCTGACCGCCTCGCTGCCAACGCTGCAGCACCTGGGCGAGCGGGGGGGCCGCCTGGTGCTCATGTCGCACCTGGGCCGGCCCAAGGGGGTGGACCCGGCGCAGAGCCTGAAGCCGGTGGCCGCGCGACTCTCGGACCTGCTGGGGCGGCCGGTGCCCTGCGCCGCCGAGTGCGTCGGGGCGGAGGTGGAGTCCCGGGTGATGGACCTGGGCGACGGGGAGGCGCTCCTGCTCGAGAACCTCCGCTTCCATCCCGAGGAGGAGAAGAACGATCCGGAGTTTGCCCGGTCCCTCGCGCGGCTGGGGCAGCTCTACGTGAACGACGCCTTCGGCACCGCACACCGCGCGCATGCCTCCACCACGGGCGTGACCCGCTACCTACGCCCGGCGGTGGCGGGCTTCCTCATGGAGCGGGAGATCGAGTACCTGGGCCGCGCGCTGGATTCGCCGCAACGGCCCTTCGTGGCCATCCTGGGCGGCGCCAAGATCTCCGGCAAGGTGGACGTGCTGCAGCACCTGCTGGGCAAGGTGGACCGACTGGCGGTGGGCGGGGCGATGATGTTCACCTTCCTGCAGGCGAAAGGCGTGCCCACCGGGCGCTCGCTGGTGGAGCAGGACCGCGTCGAGATGGCGCGCCAGGTGCTGGCCGAGGCCGCGCGGCGCGGGGTGAACGTGGTGCTGCCCGTGGACTGCCTGGCGAGCACGGCCGCCGACGGGAGCGCGCCGGCACGACCGTGCGCCGTGGCGGAGCTCCGCCCCGACGAGATGGGCGTGGACATCGGGCCGGAAAGCCTGCGCCTCTTCGCCGAGGCCCTGCAGGACGCCCGCACCGTGCTGTGGAACGGCCCCATGGGCATCTTCGAGGTGGAGGCCTTCGCGGGGGGGACCCGCGCGATCGCCCGCCTGCTCGCCGACTGCACCGCGCGCGGCGCGGTCACGGTGGTGGGAGGGGGCGACTCGGTGGCGGCCGTGCAGCAGGCCGGGCTGGCGGAGGGGCTGACCCACCTCTCCACCGGCGGGGGCGCCTCACTGGAGTTCCTGGAAGGGAAGGTGCTGCCCGGCATCGCCGCCCTGGACGATCGTGCCTGAGGCCGCCCGCGTGCCGCGACGGCCGCGGCTCGTGGCCGGCAACTGGAAGATGCACGGCACGCAGGCCGAGTCGGCCGCGCGCGTGCGCGAGCTGCTCGCCCGCCTGCGTCCCGGCGGAGCCTGCCGGGTGGCGCTCTGCCCGCCCTTCACGTCGCTGGCCCGCGTGCAGCCGCTGCTCGAGGGGAGCGGCCTCGAGCTGGGTGGGCAGGACCTGCACTGGGAGCGCGAGGGTCCGTTCACCGGCGAGGTCTCGGCGGCCATGCTGCGCGACGCAGGTTGCCGCTTCGTGATCGTCGGTCATTCGGAGCGCCGTCACGGGCTGGGCGAGGACGACGCGCAGGTGGCCCGCAAGCTCCGGGCGGCGCTGGAGGGGGGCTTGACGCCCATCGTATGCGTGGGCGAGCTGCTGGCCGAGCGCGAGACCGGTCGCACCGCGGAGGTCGTGACGCGGCAGGTGCGGGGCGCGCTCGACGGCCTGGGCGCGGAAGCCTGCGCCCGCCTGTGCCTGGCCTACGAGCCGGTGTGGGCGATCGGGACCGGCCGGGTCGCCACCCCGGCCCAGGCGGCGGAGGCGCACGCGCTGGTGCGCGAGACCGCGAACCGGGTGGTGGGGGCCGGGGCGGGCGAGGGGCTGTGCGTGCTCTACGGCGGCAGCGTGAAGCCCGACAACGCCGCAACCCTGTTCGCCGAGGAGCAGGTGGACGGCGCCCTGGTGGGAGGCGCGTCGCTGGATCCCGTCGCGTTCGCGCGGATCGT
>JBBIHL010000297.1:0-4450 GCA_037447075.1 Candidatus Eiseniibacteriota bacterium
AAGCGGCGGCCTCGTAGCGCGGCGGCCACCGGGCGCCGCGCGGGTGGCGACTCCCATGCGCCGCGTGGTCTGGGCGGTGGCGGCCGGCGCCGCGTTGCTGCTTGCCTTCGTCTTCCGCAGCGGCCTCCAGCCCGCCTATCGGGGGCCCTCCGGGGCGCGGCCGCTGGTCGCCGACTCCGCGCCCTCCACGCCGCTCCCCTTCGGGATCGTGCTGGGCTCGCTCAACGCCGGCCTGGTGAGGCTGGAGCCGCCACCCGGCGGGCTCGTGATCCACTACTGGGCGACGTGGAACCCGGAGAGCGGCCCGGAGCTGGCGGCGCTGGACTCGCTGGCGCGGACGGGGGCGCCGGGGCCGCGGGTCGTGGCCGTCACTTCCGACCCCATGCCTTCGGTGGCCCGCTACGTGCGACGGCGGCACCTCACCCTGGAGATCCTGCTCGACCCCGGCGGGGCGCTGGAGGGAACGGCGCCGCGCCGGGCCGTGCCCAGCACCTACCTCTTCGACGGGCTGGGCCGGCGGGTGGCGCGGCACGACGGGCCGGTGGACTGGTGGGCGCCGGAGACGCGCGCGACGCTGCGCGGGGTGGCGACGGGCGGCACGCGGCCGCCGACGAGCTAGGCGGAGCGTCGGCTGCGGGGGTCAGCGAGCGGCAGCTCCGGCATGCTTCGCGGACCTGCCGGACGACGCGTCGAACTCCGCGCTTCGCCAGGATCGCCCGGCTGGCCCCCCGCAAGCGGATCGGGTAGCGTGGACCCGTGGATCGCGACGAGCTGTTGAGGGTCCTGCGGGCCTTCGAGATGGAGGGGTTGGAGTACGTTCTGATCGGCGCCACCGCCATGGGATTCCACGGTCTGGTGCGGGCGACCGAAGACGTTGATCTTTTCGTTCGGGCAACCCCGGAGAACGTTGACCGGCTCCGCCGGGCCCTCCGGGCAGCCTACGCGGACGATCCGAGCATCGAGGAGATCCGCACCACCGAACTGCTCGGGGACTACCCCTCGGTGCGTTACTATCCTCCAAGCGGTGACCTGTTTTTCGACGTGATGACTCGCCTGGGCGACGCGGCCAGCTTTGAGACGATCGAGGCCGAGGTCAAGGAGGTCGAGGGGATTCGCGTCCGCGTCGCCACCCCGGCGGCCCTCTATCGGATGAAGAAGGACACCGTTCGACCCTTGGATCGTCGGGATGCTGCGGCCCTACGCGAACGCTTCAAGCTCGGGGGGAACGACTGACATGCCCGTCCAGAGGTTTCGATCCGGGGAGGAGATGAACGCGGCGCCGATCCGGGTGCCGTCGGGCGACTCCTTTGACCGCTTCGTCCGTCATTGCGCCCGCTACCGGGCTCTCTTCCCCCGTCGCTATCCGCGTGGTGTCTTCAGGTTTCGCACCATCGAAGAGGCGCAGGCCGCTCGAGAGCGAGTGGCCAACGGCGGTTGAAGGGGAGTGCCGGACCTGGTTGGAGCAGCGAGGAGCGGCTTCCCGCTGCCTCACGGCGGCGGCGGCTGAAGCTCGGCGAGCATTCGCCGCGGGTCAGCGGCGTTTGGTGGAGCTGAACGGGATCGAACCGTCGACCTCTTGACTGCCAGTCAAGCGCTCTCCCAACTGAGCTACAGCCCCACCAAGGGCGTGAAAGCTCCGGCGCGAGAACCTATACGGCCTCCCCTGGCATCGTCAAGATACGCCTGGTACCTTGAGCGCACGCCGCCATCCAAAGGGGCGACGGCCTCAATAGCAGGATGGCCCGGGTCCGGTGCCCCGATGCTGGCCGCCGGCCGGTCGGTCGCAGTCACCCTATCCCAAGAGGAGTGCCCATGCGTTTTGCCGGCGTGCTCGCGATTACCCTGTTCTGGACCGCAACGGCGCTGGCCGACGGAGGAGCGCCTCCCCCCTCCAACCCCTGGCCCACCGCACCCCCGGGCTCGGACCTCCCGCAGGCGCAAGGACAGGCCCTCACCCCCCGCCAGGAGGCCGAGCGCATCTACGCGCTGGCTTTCGACGAGGTCACCAAGGCCCGCAAGGACCTGGAGAGCGGCAAGGCCAAGAACGCCGAGAAGAAGTTCCGCCGCGCCCAGGAACGCTGCGCACACGCGGTGGAGCTGGACCCCAAGTATTACGAGGCCTGGAACATCCTGGGCTATGCCTCGCGCAAGCTGGGCGACTACGAGCGGGCGTTCGCGGCCTACGACTCCTGCTTGAGGCTGAATCCGGACTACGCCCCCGCGCGCGAGTATCTCGGCGAGGCCTGGCTCGAGCGCGGCGAGCTGGCCAGGGCGCGGGAGCAGCTGGCCTGGCTGGAGAAGGCGCGGCTGGAGGACTACGTGAAGATGCTGCGCCCGCTGGTCGAGGCCTACCAGGCCGCGCACCCGGACAGCGCCAAGGTCTCGCAGGCGGCGCCGGGAGGGCAGTAGGGGCGCCGGGCCTAACGGCCGCACGGCGCGTCGCAGGGGACGATCGAGGCGGCGGGTGCCTGACCCGCCGCCTCGGTGCTTCCCGGGCTGCGAAACCCTGGGGCGCCGCGACGCGGCCCCCCGCAGCGCTACTTGAGCATGTAGACCTTGAGCTTGGCCTCGTCGCTCCGGGCGCGGGCCAGGATGCGCACCGTCTTCACCTCGCGGCCGTCGGCGAAGTCCAGCAGCCGGTAGACGCCCGACCCCCGCGTGCGATCCTGGAAGTCCACCACCTGGACCTGCCCGTTCCCGAACGTGACCTCGGCGAAGTTGAGCTGGGTCTTGCCCTGGATCTGCAGGTAGAGCGCCATCCCGCGGCTGTCCACCCCGAAGTTGCACTCCACCCATTCCTCGTCCTTCACGATGGTCTCGGTGTCCTGCCACACCAGGCGCGGGCGGGGCGGCGCCGGCACCACGGTGGCCGCCCACACGACGGGAGCCAGGTAGACGAGCGGGGCGGCCACCAGCACCCGCGTGCGGGCCGGGCGCACGATGACCATGCGGGGCACCGGGCGGAGGAGTGGGAAGCCGCGGTGGATGACGATGGTGGTGCGGGGCGCGATGTGGCGCCTCACGACCACCGTGCGCCTGCGGGCCAGCGCGTCTGCCGGCAGCAGGCTGGTCACGAGCACGGCAGCAAGTACGGAATAGGCGACCCAACGCCTCATGGCTAGACCTCCTGTGGGCATGCTGCGGCCTTCCGCGCCGCGCTCGGGGTTATCGGCAGCCCGGGGCGCCGGCTGTTGGGGAAAGTGGGCGCTGCGGCACGCCCGCAGCCGCACCCCCGCGGAACCTTCCCCGCCCCGACGGCAGCCCTTGACGCGGCGCCGTGATGTGTACATACTATGATGTGTCCACATGGAGGGAACGGCCATGAACCGACAGGAAACGATTCAGCAGCTTCTCCGGGACCTCGAGGCGGCCGACGACCAGCGCGAGCAACGTCGAATCCGCCGAGAGCTCCGCAAGCTGGGCTATTACGTGTCGAGGCACGGGAAGTTGATTGCGGGCCTGGTGCTGGCCAAGCGAGACGGGCCGCCCCACGTCGTCACCACCCTCCGTCTCGACGGGGACCTCCATCGGCGACTTCAGCTACTGGCGGCCGACGAGGGCAAGAGCGCCAATGCGATCGTCGAGGAGCTGGTTCGAAAGCACCTCGATCAGCTGGGCATCCCTCCCCGCCTGAAGCGGGAGCGGTAGCCGTCGAGGAAGGCCGCGGGGACAGCGGCGCGACCGTTCGATCGCCCCGATCGCGGGCAGCAGTTCGTCGGCGACGCGCGGGGCGCGCGGGGCGAGCCCGGGCGCGTTGACCCCCCGTCACAGCCGATGCTAGCGTGGCTCGCCCTCGCGCCGGAGTGGCGGAACTGGCAGACGCGCGGGACTCAAAATCCCGTGAGGCTCAAACCTCGTGAGGGTTCAACCCCCTCCTCCGGCACCAGTCCTTCAAGCACTTACGCCGAAGGCTCATCTCCTGCTCCACCCGCCAGAATCCCGGACTGTGCGGGAACTGTGCGGGTTCTCTCGCGGAACCTCGCGCGCCGGCTGATGCCGTCGGCGAGATCCGCTTCGGAGACGATCGCGTAGCGGCGGTAGATGCTCTCCGTCTTGTGGCCGGAGAGCTTCATCGCCACCGAGCGCGGAACGCCGGCGCGCTCCATCTCGCGGACTGCCGTGCGCCGCAGGTCGTGAATGAAGCGACCCGGGCATCCGGCTTCGCGACAGGCTCGACGCCACGCCGCGTGCAGGCTCTTGATCCGTCGCCCGCGGCGATGGAACACCCACGGCACGATCTGGCCCGTCTCGCGCTCCACGGCCGAGCCGGAGCAGCTCACCGAGTTCGCGAATCTCCTGGTCCAGAAGGCGTTCGCCAGCGGGCTGTTCATGTTCGCCGACGCCGACCTCAAGTTCGACCAGCCCCAGGCCGAGGTGGTCTTCAATCGCGACAAGGTGCGCTCGCAGGGCGTGGACCTGAGCCAGACCGGGCGGGACCTCTCCACCCTAG
>JBBIHL010000298.1:0-4447 GCA_037447075.1 Candidatus Eiseniibacteriota bacterium
CGTTCTCGCCCATCTCGTCGACGCGCGTCACCTTGATGGTGCCGTCGGCCTTCACGCAGCTCTTCGCGCGGCGCTGAGTCGCCGGCATGTTGTAGGTCTTCAGGGAACGCTTCGAGTTCTCGTTCATGCACAGCTTCGTCGTGCTGCAGTGCTTGCTGATGAAATCGTCGAACTTGCCGTCGCGGATGAGCAGGGCCACGGCGGGCGGCGTGCCCGCCGCGTGGGTGAAGACGTGGCCGTTGATGATGGCGATCTCGCCGCCGCCGCCGGCGGCGGCGCCAGTCCTCGCCGCCAGCGCCGTGGCGGCGACCAGGCCAAGCGCCGTGGCCGGGTAGAGTCGCGCGAGGGACCGCATCCCTAGATTCTGCGGCGCGCCTCGGGGGATGGCAAGGCCGAGGCAGTCAGGAAGCTGTCAGAAGTTCGGACCGGCGGCACGTCCCACGGACTCTCCGCCGACGAGCGCCTTGGGTCCCGCGTTTCCACCACGCTACACTGCGGGCCCATGTCCGGGCTCTTCGACCACCTGCTCTTCCTCACGCTGGCCGTCGCCCTGCCCGCCCTGGCCTTCCTGTTCGTGCACCGCCGCCTGGAGCGCGTGCCGCTGGAGGAGCTGCCGCTGGTGCGCGTCCGTGCCTACTGGCGGGTGATCGCCATGCAGTGGACGCTGGTGGCGGTCCTGGCTTCGGCCTGGCTGGTGCGCGGCCGCGACTGGGGCGAGCTGGGGCTGCAGCCGGGCCGCGGCTGGGCGGCGGCCGGGATATGGGTCGTGGCTGTGGCAGCCGGCGCCTTCCTGATCGTGCAGGGGCGCGCGCTGCTGGCGAGCCCCGGGCACTGGGATCGGCTGCGCGGCCGGCTGCTCGGCCTGTGGCGGCTGCTGCCGGCCACGCGCCCCCAGTGGGCGCTGTTCGTGGCGGTGTCCGCCACGGCAGGCATCTGCGAGGAGGTGCTCTACCGCGGCTTCGCCATCGCCTACCTCGGGAACTGGCTGCCGGCCTACGGGGCCGCGCTCGTCGCCAGCGCCGCCTTCGGGCTGGGGCATGCCTACCAGGGGCCGCGCGGCATCCTGCTCACCGCCGCCCTGGGGGTCGCCTTCGCGACGCTCTACCTGGTTTCGGGCACGCTGTGGCCGGTCATGTTGCTCCACGCCGTGATTGACGCCAACTCGGGCTGGATCGTCTATCGCATCGCCGCGACGCGGGGGCCGCACTGGGTGATCGAGCCTCCCTTGCCCGCGGAGCCGGGCGGGCCTCCCAGCGCGGAGCCCCCCGCAACGATCCCCCAACCCCTACCCGAGCGGGAGGTGTAGAGTGGCGCGACCCGCCCGGCGGCGGGACTGACGAGGGAGAGCCGCACCATGCCACCGACCGCGCAGGCCGCCCTGGATCAGCCGCGATTCTCGGCGATCGCCCATCGCGACCACGCCTTCTGCAGCCCGCTCGGCAGCGAGAAGGTGGACCGCGTGCTCGGCCTGCTGGAGCTTTCGCCCGGCGAGCGCGTGCTCGAGGTGGGCTGCGGCAAGGCCGAGATGCTGGTGCGGCTGGTCACGCGCTTCGGCGCCCGCGGCGTGGGGGTGGACAGCAACCCGCGCTTCCTGGAGGAGGCGCGGGCCAAGGCCGCGGTGCGCGTGCCGCGCCAGGGGCTGGAGCTGCACCATTCCGCGATCGAGGCGTTCCCGGTGTCGCCGGGGTCCTACGAGGCGGCGCTCTGCGTGGGCGCCACCCACGCCTACGGCGGCTATCGCCCGGCGCTGCGCGCGCTGCAGAAGGCGGTGGTCCCCGGCGGCCGCATCCTGGTGGGCGAGGGCTACTGGAAGCGCGACCCCGACCCCGAGTATCTGGAGGTGCTGGGCGCCTCTCGCTCCGACTACGCCGACCACGCGGGCAACGTGGCGGCCGGCGAGGAGGAGGGGCTGATCGCGCTCTACTCGTGCGTGAGCAGCGACGACGAGTGGGACCACTACGAGGGGCTCTACGCCCGCGCGGTCGAGCGCTACGCGCTGGCCCACCCCGACGAGCCGGAGTGCGCGCAGATGCAGGAGCGGATCCGGCGCTGGCGGGCGGCCTACCTGCGCTGGGGGCGCGAGACCCTGGGGTTCGGGCTCTACCTGTTCCTCAAGCCGCCGGCGTGATGCTGCGGCGGGGCTGCCCCCCGGCGGACATTCGCGCTTGAGCCGCGCGCGGGTTTTCGTCAACCTTGAAGGCCCCTCGAGCCGCGTCCGACCCATTCCGCCGTCCTTCAACCGCGAGGAATGACCGTGGCCACGCAACCGGCTCCTGCCGCCGAAGCGCCCAAGACGCCCGAAGAGATCGAGCGCCACTGGTTCGAGAACGTCTACGCCGGGGACCGCATGCGCCAGCTCACGCTGCGCGCGCTGGTCATGGGCATGGTGCTGGGCGGGATCATGTCGCTCTCCAACGTCTACGTGGGGCTCAAGGCCGGCTGGGGGCTGGGGGTGGCGATCACCTCCAGCATCCTGGCCTTCGCCGCCTTCGCCACCCTGCGCAAGCTCTTCCCCCGGTTCTTCCCCGAGTTCAGCATCCTGGAGAACAACGCCATGGCCTCGTGCGCCTCGGCGGCCGGCTACATGACCGGCGGCGGCGTGGTGAACGCCATCCCGGCGCTGATGATGCTGCAGCCCGAGGCGGTGCCCGGCCTGTGGGCGCTGATGGCCTGGGTGGGCGTCATCGCCATGCTGGGCGTGTTCCTGGCGGTGCCCGCCAAGCGCCAGATGATCAACGTCGAGCAGCTGCGCTTCCCCTCGGGCATCGCCGCGGCCACCACCCTGCGCACCCTCCACAGGGAAGGGGGCGGGGCGGCGGCGCGCCAGGCCCGGTCGCTGGGGCTCGCCGTGCTGCTGGGCTGCATCATCACCTGGTTCCGCGACGCGAACGCGGCCTGGATGAAGGTGGCCGAGTGGGGCCACAGCGGCTTCGGCTGGGTGAAGGTGGCTGGCGCGAAGTGGCTCTCGTGGATCCAGTACCCGCGCGTCCCCAGCACCTGGCTGCCGGGCGACTGGGTCGAGGGCTGGTGGCGCATCGGCAACTACCGCCTGCGCCAGGACCTCACGCTCTCCTTCGAGGGATCGCTGCTGTTCGTGGCGGCCGGCGCCATCATGGGCTTCCGCCAGGCCTGGAGCCTCATGCTGGGCACGGTCATCAACTACGCGATCCTCGCCCCCATCATGATGGACCAGGGCGTGATCCCGCTCACCGGCGCCGGCGCCTTTCGGCGCATCTCGACCTGGAGCCTGTGGATCGGCGTGCCCATGATGGTGACCTCGGGGCTGCTGCTCTTCTTCATGCAGTGGAAGACGGTGGTGCGGGCCTTCAGCACCATCACCGCCATGTTCAGGCCCAAGCGCCCGGCCGGGCAGGCCGACCCCATGGACCGCATCGAGGTGCCCGGCTCCTGGTTCATCGCCGGCATGGTCACGCTGGGCATCGTGGTCGTGTGGCTGGGGCACCGCTACTTCCACATCCAGCCGTGGATGGGCGTGATCGCGGTGCTGATGACCTTCCTGCTGGTGGTGGTGGCGGGGCGCGCCACCGGCGAGACCGACATCACCCCCACCGGACCCTTGAGCAAGGTGACCCAGCTCACCTTCGGGGCGCTTGCGCCCGGCAACATCGCCACCAACCTGATGACCGCCAACATCACCGCCGGCGCGTGCAGCCACGCCGGCGACCTGCTCACCGACCTGAAGAGCGGCTACATCCTGGGCGCCAAGCCGCGCCAGCAGTTCATCGCCCAGTTCTTCGGCGTGCTGGTGGGGACCGTGGTGGTGCTGCCGGTCTTCTTCCTGCTCATCCCCAACGCCTCGGTGCTGGGGACCGACCAGTGGCCGGCGCCGGCTGCCCAGGTGTGGCGCGGCGTGGCCGAGCTGCTGGCGCGGGGGGTATCGGCGCTGCACCCCACGGCGCGCATCGGGCTGGTGATCGGGGCCGCGCTCGGCATCCTCATCCCCCTGCTCGAGATGCGATTCCCCAAGCAGAAGCACTACATCCCCTCCCCCGTGGGCCTGGGGCTGGCCTTCACCATCACGGGCTACTACTCGGTCTCCATGTTCATCGGCGCCCTGATCGCGCTGGGGCTGCACCGGGCCAAGCCCAAGGTGGCGGAGGAATTCGTGGTGCCGGTCTCCTCGGGGATCATCGCCGGGGAGAGCCTGATGGGCGTGACCATCGCGCTGCTCTCGGTGCTGCACGTGCTGGAGGCGTGAGGGGGCGCGGCGCCTGGACGATCGGCCGCGCTCGCCGTATTCTCCCGGCCTCAATGCTGCCCCGGAGGCCTACCCTGTCCCACCTCGCCGACCTCTCGCTCCGCGAGCCCGCGCAGCGCCGCGCGCAGGAGAAGCTCCTGGCGGGCGAGCGCCTCGCCCCAGACCTTGACGGCGGCCTTGCTGGCGCCGTAGGCGACGTAGGGCACGCCGCCCCAGCGGATGCTCGCG
>JBBIHL010000299.1:0-4135 GCA_037447075.1 Candidatus Eiseniibacteriota bacterium
AGGATCGCTGCGAATATCGCGAAACGCGTCGACGAACTGGCGAAGTTGGGCTAGCCCAGCTTCCTCGCCAGTTCCCGCGCCGCGCGCCCCCGGTGGCTGATGGCGTGCTTCTGCTCGGCCGTCATCTCCGCCAGCGTGCGACCCGCCCCCTCCACCTCGAAGATCGGGTCGTAGCCGAAGCCGCCGCGCCCCCGGGGCGCCTCCGTGATGAGGCCCTCGACCACCCCCTCGCCCGCCGCCTCGCGCCCGTCGGGCCAGCGCGCCACGATCACGCAGCGGAAGCGCGCGGTGCGCCGCTCGCGCGGGACGCCGCGCAGCCGCTCCAGCAGCAGGGTGCGGTTCTCGGCGTAGGTGGCCGCCGGCCCGGCAAAGCGGGCGGCATGCAGCCCCGGTGCCCCACCCAGCGCGTCCACCTCGAGCCCGGTGTCGTCGGCCAGCGCCGGCAGCCCGGTCAGCGCGCAGGCGGCCTCTGCCTTGAGGCGGGCGTTTTCCAGCAGGGTGGCGCCGTGCTCCTCGGGCACCCGGGCGCCGGGAAACTCGGCCAGCGAGCGCAGCCGCAGGCCCGGCAGGGCCAGCAGCTCCTCGAGCTCGCGCCGCTTCTCCGGGTTCATCGAGGCGAGGACGAACTCCGACATTGGGCGCGAGGGGGTCGGATTCGTCATTGCCCCACAGGGGCCGCTGGAATGAGACGAAGCGACTGACCCTTGGCGATCAGGGCTCAAAGAAGTTGAGCTCCCGCATCGGGTAGTGCCGACGGTTCAGCGTCCACAGCCGCACGCCGCAGGTCTCCGCGGCCGCTGCGACGAGGGCGTCGGCCAGCTGTACTCCGTGCGATCGGCCGTATTGCGCCAGATAGGACCCGGCTTGGCGCCCGACCCGACCATCGAGGACCACTTCCCCGCGCGCGCTGAAGAAGCCCTCGGTCGGCGCCTCTTCGCCTCGCCGTAGCCCGGCGTAGACTTCAGCGTACGAGATCGCCGTGCAGTAGGTGGGTACCCCTGCTCGCTCCAGCGCTCCGGCGGCTTCCACCACCTGGCGGCGCCCGCGCAGGATTTCGATGATGACGTCCGTGTCGTACAGGACTCCGGTCAGCTGCCGGCGCGCCGCCTCCTGCGGGTATCGCGCCGCAGTCGCCTCACGTACGCGTCCGTGGGGCCCACGTCCTCTCGATCGCGCCATAGTCCCTCGATCGCCCGGAGGCTGGCCAACCGCTCGTCCGCCACGCCGCCACCCAGCGCCCGGCTCAACAGGTCCCGGACCAGATCGGAGATGGTGCGCCCCTGCCGGCGCGCGAGCGATCGAAGCCGAGCATGCACGCCCTCGTCCAGGTAGAGCTGGGTGCGGATCATGCGATGTATATACATCGCCACTCCCGGTGAGGTCAAGGCGCCATCGAGCCGCCCGCCGCCGGCACCAGCCCGGAGTCCGCCAGCACCCGGCGCTGGACGCGCACGATCCTGCGGATGCCGCGCCCGGCCAGCCGCAAGAGCGCGCGCAGCTCGGCGTCGCTGAAGGTGGCGCTCTCGCCGGTGCCCTGGACCTCCACGTAGCGGCCGCCGGCGGTCATCACCACGTTCATGTCCACCTGGGCGCGGGAGTCCTCGGCGTAGGCCAGGTCCAGGCACGGGGTGCCGTCGCACAGGCCCACGCTCACCGCCGCCACCAGGTCGCGCAGCGGCGGCCCCAGCAGCCGGCCGCGGTTGGAGAGGGTGAGGAAGGCGTCGTGCAGCGCGATCAGGGCGCCGTTGATGGCGGCGGTGCGCGTGCCGCCGTCGGCCTCGAGCACGTCGCAGTCGAGCGTGATGGTGCGCTCGCCGAACGCCGTGAGGTCGGTGACCGCGCGCAGCGAGCGCCCGATCAGCCGCTGGATCTCCTGGGCGCGGCCGCCCCGCTGGCTGTCGCGCGAGGTGCGCTCCAGCGTGGCACGGGGCAGCATGCCGTACTCGGCGGTCACCCAGCCGCGCCCGGTGCCCTTGAGGAACGGCGGCACGCGCTCCTCTACCGTGGCGGTGCACAGAACGCGGGTGCGCCCCATGGCGACCAGCGCCGAGCCCTCGGCGTGGGGCAGCGTGCCCCGCTCGATCTTGAGCGGGCGCAGCGCGTCCGGCGCGCGGCCGTCGGGGCGCTCGAAGGCGGCGGGCGGTTCGGGACGCGCCTCGCGCTCGCGGATGGGCCGGGGTTTGCGGGTCACGGCGCGGTCACCGGGGGCACGCGCTCGAACCAGGGCAGGTCGGTCTGGTCCACGATGGAGACGCGCGGCAGCTCGCGCCCGAGGAAGGTCTGGGCGGTGGCGGCGAAGTTGCGGGGCTCGTCGCTCAAGTAGAAGCGGTGCTCGGCCGCGGCCCCCGCGGGGGCGAGCTGCCCGCGGTCCCGCAGCAGCTCGCCCAGCGCCCGGGCCGCCTCGGCGCCGGAGTCCACCAGCCGCACCGCGGGCCCCATCACCTGCTGGATCACCTCGTGGAGCAGCGGGTAGTGCGTGCAGCCCAGGATCAGGCACTCCGGGTTCCCGTTCTTGAGCTCCAGCAGGTACTCCTCGGCCACCGCGCGGGTCACCGGGTGGTGGGTCCAGCCTTCCTCCACCAGCGGCACGAACAGGGGGCAGGCGCGCGAGATCACGCTGGCGCCCGGCGCCAGCGCCGCGATGGCCTCCGGGAACGCCTTGCTCGCCACCGTGCCCAGGGTGCCGATCACCCCGATGCGCCCGTGCGGGCTCAAGCGCACCGCGGTCTGCGCGGTGGGGCGGATCACCCCCACCACGGGGACCTCGAGCCCGCGCTCGAGCGCCGCCAGCGCCAGCGAGGACGCGGTGTTGCACGCCACCAGCAGGCACTTGATGTTCTGGCGCACCAGGAAGTGCGCGATCTCCAGGCTGAAGCGCGTCACCGTGTCGCGCGACTTGGCGCCGTAGGGCAGGCGCGCGGTGTCGCCGAAGTAGACCACCGACTCCTGGGGCAGGATGCGGAAGATCTCGCGCACGGCGGTGAGCCCGCCGATGCCCGAGTCGAAGACGCCGATGGGACGGGGATCGTGGCTGGCCGGCATGCGGAGCCTAGGGCCACTCGGCCACGTCGAGGGGCCGGTCCAGCGGCAGGTGCCCGCCCAGGGTCTCGAGCGGACGCCCCGCGCACACGATCTGCACGCGCTTCACCTCCGGCAGGTTCGCCCCGAGCGTGCGGACCAGCGACGCGATCGCCAGGAACTCCGCCGACGATCCGCCCTGGAACCCGCGGCGGAACGCGCTGGTCAGGTCCACGGTGAGCAGGCCGTCTTCGTCCACGAACGCCTGCCGCAGCGCGGTGCCCGCGGGCAGCACCGCGGCGCCGCCGCCGCGCGGCCCGCGGTCCAGCTGCGCGATGAGCGTGGCGACGCGCTCGTGCAGGTCGTCGCTCTGCAGCAGCTCGCGCGGCTCGCCCACCAGTCCCTCCCCGTCGGGCGAGGCGAAATAGAGCGTGGCCGCCAGCACCCCCGCGGCGGCGCTGGTGTCGGCCACGGCGAAGGCGCGCGGCGGCGGCGAGACCCGCGCGCGCCACCAGAGCGCGGCCAACGCTAGCACAGCGCCCGAGAGAGCGGCAACGAGCAGGCGCCGCCTCACGGCCGCTCTCCGAGCCGCTGGTAGGACTGCAGGCCGTCGGCGATGGCGGACGCCAGCTCGCGCAAGCCGTCGGCGCTCGTGAGGCGCCCGCGGTCGCGCGGCGAGGTGAGCGTGCCGCACTCCAGCAGGACGCCCGGGGCGTTGACGCCGATCAGCCCGTAGGGCAGGTGCTCGCGCAGGCGGACCGGTCCCATGCCGCGGGCATCCAGCGCGTCGAGCAGGTCCTCGGCCAGCTCGCGGCTCGGCACCGCGAAGCGGGTGGCCGCGTCCCGCCACGGCACCAGCATCAGGCCCGCCGCGCCCGGCCCGCCCTCGGCCTCGACGGCCGGAGCGCCGTAGGTGGCCGGCGGCACGTAGGCGGTGGCCCCTCCGGCCTCGGGACGCGGGAAGCCGTCGAAGTGCAGGCACAGGACCACGTCGGGGCGGACCCGGTTGGCGGCCTCCACCCGCGCCGCGAGCGGCGGAGCGGAGTCGTCGTCGCGGGTGAGCACCACGCGGGCCTTGAAGCGGCGGGCGAGCTGGGCGCGCAGCTCCTGGGCCAGG
>JBBIHL010000299.1:4154-4435 GCA_037447075.1 Candidatus Eiseniibacteriota bacterium
CGTGGGGCGCCCCTTCCACCACCACGCCCTCGTCGTCGCCGCCGTGCCCGGGGTCGAGCACGATGGTGCGCAGCGGGCGGGGCCCCGGCGGCATCTCCGGCGCGAACGGCTGCCAGCCCGGACCGCCGCCCGCCACGCTCGAGACCTCCAGGGTGAGGGTGCGGGCGGCCGAGTCCGGGATCAGCCGGTAGCCGGCGGCCGCGCGCGCCACCCGTATCTCCAGCGCCGACCCGGCGGCCGCCGGCAGCGCGCGCAGGGACTGGATGAGCGAGGCGCGCGGC
>JBBIHL010000300.1:0-4416 GCA_037447075.1 Candidatus Eiseniibacteriota bacterium
GCGCCGCGGGGCGCGCAGGGCCTGACCCGAAGGCGGCGCGGCCGCGGCCGTTGCGCTAGACTGCGCCGACCCGCCGGTCGCTCGGGTTCCCGGCGGGCGCCCACGCATCCACTGTGCTCCGAATCGCGAGGCTGCCATGCCCACCAAGGCTCCGGCTCGACCGGCTGCGCTGCGAGATGAAGACATCCGCCTCATCGCCGACGCCCTCCGTCGCCGCTTCTCGGCGGAGGCCTTCGACTTCGCCGAACGTCTGACCCGCCTGGCGGAAGAAGGCCTCCGTTTCGCCCCGTTCGCCGCGCTCTGCCGGGCGACCCGGGAGGCACGCGGGCTGGATCTCAAGGCCGCCGCGAAGGCGCTCAAGGTCCCGCAGTACGTCGTCCACGGGGTCGAGGAGGGATCGCTGGGCGAGATGGAGCTGCGTCACCTGGAGCGCTACGTGGACTTCCTGGGGCTGCGCGATGCGTTCGAGGAATGGAAGGCCGCGAACCCGGCGCTCTACACGCGCCTCTCCGGGTCGCCCGTCCTGGGACGGCCGGGGGAGACGCTGGAGCATCCGCTGCTCGGTCGGCTGATGGACCCGACCCAGTTCGCCGCGTGGGCGGCCGCGGCCACCGGCCCGCCGCCCTTCGTGAAGGCCGTCCCGGGGGACACGCGCATGGTCTTCCGGCTCAAGGTCACCCTCCAGGGGTCGAAGCCCCCCATCTGGCGGCGGATGCTGGTCGCGGGGGGGGCCAGCCTCCACGAGCTGCACCATGTGCTCCAGGGCGCGATGGGCTGGACCGACACGCATCTCTACGAGTTCGAGGTCCGCGGCGCCCGCTTCACCGATCCCGACGCCAGCGGCGAGGGGCTGGAGCCGGGCGAGCACGACTCGCGCAAGGTCCGGCTCGGGGAGCTGGGACTGGGCGCGGGCCAATGGTTCCGCTACCGCTACGACTTCGGCGACGACTGGGCGCATCGCATTGAGATCGAGCGGGTGGCTCCTCCGGAACCGGGGCAGAAGGTTCCCGCCTGCCTGGGCGGCGCGCGCTCCTGCCCTCCGGAGGATTGCGGCGGGATCTTCGGCTACCAGGAGATGCTGGGAGCGCTGCGCGATCCGAGCCACGCCGAGCACGGCACGTGGAAGGAGTGGTCGGGCGGCAAGTTCGATCCCGAGGCCTTCGACGCCGCCGAGACGGACAGGCTCCTCGGGCGCATGGTCCGCCGGACACGCCGGACCTGACCTCGCCGCCCCCGGGGGCCGGGTCTCGTCCCGACCGCCACCCGCAACCCCGGTCCATGCCGGCCACCGGACCCAGAGTGTCCACGGAGCGCTCCACCGTGGCCGGCCTCGGTCCCCGCCCCGTCGCGGCAGCGGTCGGCTTCGTCGTCACCGCCATCGTCTACCTGCTCACCATGTGCCGCACGGTGGGTTTCATTGACCGCGGCGAGCTGTCCGCGGTGGCGTGCACGCTGGGCGTGGCCCACCCCACCGGCTATCCCACGCTCACCCTGCTCGGCTTCCTGGCCTCGCGCCTGTGGCCCGCGCGGCCCATCCTGGCGCTGAACGCCCTGGCGGCGCTGCTGGTCGCGGCGGGCGCGGCGGTGATGGCGCTGGCCTTCGACGCCGCGCTCGAAGCTGCGCAGGGCGGGGCCGCGGGCCGGGCGAGAGGGGAGCGAGGCGCGCTCTCGCCGCCGCAGCGGCGGGCGATCACGGCGCTGGCCGCCCTGTTCACGGCGCTCGTGCCCATCTGGTGGCTGCAGGCCAACGGGTTCGAGGCCTACGCGCTGCACGCGCTGTTCCTGCCGCTCGTGCTATGGCTCTTCCTGCGTTACGTGGGCGGCCGTCCTGCCGAAGCACCGACGCGCCGTGCCGGCAGGTGGTTCGCCTTCGCGCTGGGGCTCTCGTTCACCAACCACATGACCACGGTCCTGCTGGCCCCGGCCCTCGTCTTCCACTTCTTCGCCGCGCGCGGGCTGCGCCGCGGGTCCTTCACCGAGCTCGCCCGGCTCGTCCCGTTCTTCCTGCTCGGCCTCGTCCCCTACGCGTGGCTGCCGCTGCGCGCCGCGATGCGCCCGGCCTTCAGCTGGGGGAACACCGTGGACCTGGCTCGCTTCCTCGACCACGTGACCGCCTGGCAGTACCGCGTGTGGCTGTTCGGCGGCTGGGAGGTGTTCCGCCAGCAGGCGGGCTGGTTCTTCGCCGACCTGCCCCGGCAGACCGCGTGGGCCGGGCTGGCGCTGGCGCTGTTCGGCCTGTGGGAGCTGGCGCGCCGGAGCTGGAGGCACGCCGCCCTCACCGCCCTCATCTTCGCCGCCACCGTGCTCTACGCCGGGAGCTATCAGATCCGCGACATCGAGCCGTACTTCCTGGCCGCCGTGATGGCCGTGGGCCTGTGCGCGGCGGCGGGCCTGGCGGCGCTCCACCGGCGGTTCGGCCCCCGCGCCGCGCTTGCCCTGGGCGCGGCGCTGGTGGTGGCGCAGGCGGCGCTCCACTACCGCGAGTGCGACGAGAGCGGCAACCACCTGGTGGAAGACCTCACCACCAACCTGCTGCGCTCGCTGCCACCGGATGCGGTGGTCTTCACCACCCTGTGGGACTACACGCTTTCCGCGGCGTGGTACCTGCAGGCCGTGGAGCAGCTGCGCCCGGACGTGCTCATGGTGGACGTCGAGCTGCTGCGCCGCCGCTGGTACCTGGACCAGCTCGAGCGCCAGGCGCCGTGGTTCATGGCGAAGGTGGCCCCCGAGGTGGCGCGCTTCCGGCGCGAGGTGGAGCCGTTCGAGCGCCACCGGCCCTTCCGGCCCGCGACCATCGAGGCCGCCTACGTGGGCATGGTCGACTCCATGATCGCGCGCCACCAGGCCGAGCGCCCCGTGTTCCTGACGAGCGAGCTTGCGCCCCACCACGGCCGCGGCTTCCGCCGCGTGCCCTGGGGACTGGCCCGGCGCGTCACTCCGGATTCGTCCTACCTGCCCCAGGAGTTCCCGGCCTACCGCTTCCGGCCCTGGCCGAACCGCGCCAACCCCTACGTCGCCACCGTGAGCTACATCTACGGGCGGGCGCTGGCCGAGCGCATGCTCTACGAGCAGGACTCCGGGCGGCCGGAGCTCGCCCGCCGCTACGGCGACTACGCGCTGCGGTTCGCGCCGCCCTTCGGGCTCGAGGACCTGCCGCCGATGGCGCTGGAAGGGAGGGAGCTGACCGCCAAGAGCGTGGAGTTCTTCGCGAGGCTCAAGCAGGTGGTGAAGGGAGGCTGAAGGGCTCCGCCCGCAACCTACCGGGCGCCGCTGGCGTAGAATGAGGGCACGGCGCCCCCAGGCGCGCCGCACGGGAGGACGCAACCATGGCCCAGATGCACGAAGTGGACTACCGGGTGTTCGGCGACGACATGCAGTTCGTGGAGGTGGAGCTGGATCCCAACGAGGCGGCGCTCGCCGAGGCCGGCGGCATGATGTACATGGACGACGGCATCGAGATGGAGACCATCTTCGGCGACGGCTCGCGGCCCTCGGGGGGGATCATGGATGCCCTGGTGGGCGCGGGCAAGCGGCTGCTGGTGGGCGAGTCGCTGTTCATGACCGCCTTCCTCAACAAGAGCGCGCAGAAGCGCCGCGTCTCGTTCGGCGCGCCCTACCCCGGCAAGATCATCCCCGTGCACCTCACCGAGGTGGGCGGGGAGCTCATCGCCCAGAAGGACTCGTTCCTGTGCGCCGCCAAGGGCGTGAGCATTGACATCGCCTTCCAGAAGCGCATCGGGGCCGGCCTGTTCGGCGGCGAGGGCTTCATCATGGAGCGCCTGCGCGGCGACGGCTGGGCCTTCCTGCACGCCGGCGGGACCATCCACGAGCGCGCCCTGGCCGCGGGCGAGGTGATCCGGGTGGACACCGGTTGCATCGTGGCCTTCCAGCCCAGCGTGGACTACGACATCCAGTTCGTCGGCAAGATCAAGTCGGCGCTGTTCGGCGGCGAGGGCCTGTTCTTCGCCACCCTGCGCGGGCCCGGGAAGGTGTGGCTCCAGTCGCTGCCCTTGAGCCGGCTGGCCGACCGCATCTACGCGGCCGCGCCGCAGACCGGCCGCGGCGGCAGGGAGGAAGGCTCCATCCTGGGCGGGCTGGGCCGGCTGCTGGACGGGGACAACTGAGGATCGGACGCGGGCGCTCGGCGACTACGGGATCGAATCGTCATCGAATGCGGGGAGCAGCCTCGGCTCCGGGATCGGAACACCGTCTGTTTCGCGCGGCGCCCCGGGTAGCCAGCCACACGGAACAAATGCCGCTGGGCCCTGGCCTTCCCGAGCCATTACGCCAGTCCCAGGCCCGCCGTGGTGGGTGGCCCAGGGCCTCTGGCAATCCGTCCAGATCCGGGACGTCCCCTCCAACTAGTGTTCCGTCACGGAAGTCATGTTAACGACGAACGGCCTTGCGGATGATCTC
>JBBIHL010000301.1:0-4377 GCA_037447075.1 Candidatus Eiseniibacteriota bacterium
CTGCTGGGCCGCCAGGGCGGCCTGGCGCGCGCGCACCTCGCGCACGCGCTGGAGCTCGATCTCGTGCTTGCGCGCCTGGTCCTCCTTGACCACCGCGCGCTCCCGCGCCACGGCGTCCTGGATCTTCTGCAGGGTGTCCGGCGCCAGGGTGCTCATGTGGTTCTTCACCTCGACGCCCAGGCGGCGCACGATCTGCAGCACCGCCTCGCTCGACATCCCCAGCTCCTTGGCGACCTCGTAGACGCGCGGCTTCTTGACCGCGGGAGCCTTAGCCACGGGCCTCACCCCCCTCGGGCCTCGCCCCGGACTCGGGCTCGGGCGCTCCCGGCGCCTCGGGCGCCGCCGTGGGCTCCGGCGCGCCTTCCATCTCCGGGGTGAACTCCATCTCGCTCGACGCCGCGTCCTCCGCCGCCGGGTGGGCCTCCAGGTAGGCCCGCGCGGCCGCCAGCAGCTTCTCGGCGGTCTTCTCCCCCACGCCGGGGATCTCGACCAGGCGCTCCAGCCGGGCGACCGCCAGCTCCTGGACGGTCTCGATGCCGGCCGAGATGAGCTTCTCGGTCGTGGCCTCCCCCAGCTCGAGCTTCTCGATCTCGGTGCGGGTGGCCTTGCGCGCCTCCTGCCGCTTCAGCTCCTCCGACTTGGGCACCAGGTCGATCTTCCACCCGGTGAGCTTGGCCGCCAGGCGGGCGTTCTGGCCGCCCTTGCCGATGGCGAGCGAGAGCTGGTCGTCCGCCACCACCACGGTCATGCGCTTCTCCGCCTCGTTGGGGCGGACGTCGAGCACCTTGGCCGGCGAGAGCGCCCGGCTCACGAACACCGCGGGGTCCTGCGACCAGGGCACGATGTCGATGCGTTCGCCGCCCAGCTCGCGCACGATGCTCTGCACCCGCGAGCCCTTCAACCCCACGCACGACCCCACGGCGTCCACCCGCGGGTCGGTGGAGTAGACGGAGATCTTGGAGCGGGAGCCGGGCTCGCGCGCCACCGCCTTGACCTCCACGATGCCCTCGGCGATCTCGGGCACCTCGCTCTCGAACAGGCGGCGCAGGAAGTCGGGATGGGTGCGGCTCAGGATCACCTGCGGCCCCTTGGCCGAGCGATCCACGTTGATGACCAGGGCGCGCACGTAGTCGCCCTGCCGGTGGTAGCTCTTGGGGATCTGCTCCCGCGCGGGCAGCAGGCCCTCCGAGTGGTCGAGCTTCACGATCACGTTGCCGCGGTCCACCTGCTGGACCACGCCGCGCACCAGCACCGAGATCTTGTCGGCGTACTCCTTGAACACCCGCTCGCGCTCGGCCTCCCGCACGCGCTGGATCAGGACCTGCTTGGCGGTCTGGATGGCGTTGCGCCCGAAGTCCTCGAGCCGCAGCGGGATGTGGATGACGTCCCCCACCTGCGCGGTGCTCCGGTAGGTGCGGGCCTGCTCCACGGTGAGCTGCAGCGCGGGGTCCTCGACGGTCTCGGCGACCTGCATGCGCAAGGCCATCCGGATCTCGCCGGACTCGTTCAGGAACTTGACCTCGACGTCCGCGGTCGCGCCGTATTTCTTGCGGACGGCGCTGGCCAGTCCGGCCTCGAGCGTCTCCACGAGCAGCTGCCGGTCCACGCTCTTCTCGCGCGTGATCTGGCTCAGCGCGTCGAGGATCTCGTAGTTCACGACGTCCCTCCCGGCGTCCTCACCCGCTGCCAGGGGTCCACCACCAGGTGGGCCTGCTTGACCTGCGCCCACTCGAACCAGCGCTCGCCGCCCTCGTCCAGGGCGAGGCCGACCCGCTCCCGCTCCACGCCCAGCAGGCGGCCCGCCCAGTGGCGGCGGCCGTCGAGCGGCTCGCTGGTGGTGAGCGACGCGCGCTCCCCCTTGAAGCGCTCGAAGTGCTCCAGCGCCCGCAGGGGCCGGTCCACCCCGGGCGATGACACCTCCAGATGGTAGGAATCCGTCAACGTCTGGTTCATGTCGAGGCAATCCGACAGCTTGCGGCTGAATCGGGCGCACTCCTCCACCGTGATCCCCCCCGGCCGGTCCACCAGGACGCGGACCACGCGGCGGCGGCCCTGGACCTGGAACTCCACATCCACCAGCTCCAGGCCGGACTCCTCCGCCAGCGGCCGTGCCAGCTGGCGAATCTCTTCGCGGACTTCCAACTCGGACCCCGTGGGGAGGCGAAAAAAAACCAGGAGTGGTCGCGCGAACCCACTCCCTTGCGCAGCCTAGCGCAGACCGTGCCGCCCAGCAAGCGTAAACCTTGCCGACGCCGGCGAGCGGAGGGGGCGAGGCGGGGCCCGGGACGCGGCCCCCAACCGCCTCGCGGCTCGTCAGTTGGCCGCTCGGGCCAGGCGGGCGAGCGGGCTGCGGTAGGCGAGCCAGACCAGGACCCGGGCCACCTCGGCGAGGCTCTCGGACGAGACCTGGTCGGGGGTGTCCGCGGTGGTGTGCCAGGCCGGGTAGTCGAAGTCAATGATGTCCACCGCCGGGATCCCGGCCTCCAGCAGCGGGAGGTGGTCGTCGTAGACGGCGTGGCGAGGCGCGGCGCGGAACCCGCGGGCGCCGGTGCGCCGTGCCGCCTCCACCACCAGGGCCGCCAGGTTGGCGGCCCGCTCGACGGAGTTGCGCTCGGGGTGGATCTCCAGCTGGCGATCCCCCACCATGTCCACCACGAAGGCCGCCCGGGGCTTGGGGTCGGTCAGGGTCCGGGCGTAGTGGCGCGAGCCCAGGCAGAACTGCTCGGGGCGCGCGGCATCCCCCATGTCCTCGCCGTCGAAGAAGGCCAGCTCGACCCCCACCGGGGGCGGGCGGCGCGCGAGCGCTTCGGCCAGCTCGAGCAGCACCGCCACCCCCGAAGCGCCGTCGTTGGCTCCGGGCACGGGCTGGGAGCGGCGCGCGGGGTCCGGGTCGCGGTCGGCCACGGGGCGGGAGTCCCAGTGCGCGCCGAACAGGATGCGCGGGCCTGCCGAGGGGCCGAAACGCGCCACCAGGTTTACGAGCGGCACCGGCCGGCCGAGGGCGCTGTCCGAGAACTCCTGCCGTTCCACGCGGCCGCCCAGCCGCTCGAGCTCGGCCTGAAGCCACCCCGCCACCCCGGCGTGCGCCGGGCTGCCCTCGCGAGCGTCTTCCCGCGCCAGACCGAGTACGAAGGTCAGGATCGGCTCGGACTGCTGCTCGATGTCGGAGCGACGGTGCGCTGCGAGGCCATCGAGCTGGTGCAGTTCGCGGTCATGGGGAACGCCTACGCCCGCCGTGTCTCGAAGGTGCGCTCTCCCCGGGTCGGTCTTCTCAATATGGGCGCGGAGGAGGGCAAGGGGGGAGAGGTGCTCGTGCAGGCGCACCGGATGATGCGTGCTCTGCCCGATCTCCACTTCGTCGGCAACGTCGAGGGGAACGACGTCGCAACGGGTCGTGCCGATGTGATCGTGAGCGAGGGGCTTCTCGGAAACGTCGTCTTGAAACTGCTCGAAGGCGTCGCCGAGGTGGCCGCCAATGTCGCAACCCATGCGGCACAGGAGAGCTGGCGATGGCGTCTCGGCATGGCGATGCTCTCGTCGGGAATCGCGCGGGTGCAGAGCCTGGCCGACTTCCGCACCTACGGCGGTGCTCCGGTGCTCGGCTTCGAGAGGCTTCTCCTCAAGGCGCACGGCCGCTCCACGGCTCCGGCGATCCGAAACGCGATCAAGGTGGCGGCCAAGACGGTCCGGGACCGGATCGCGCCGGAGATCGCCGAGGCGATCGCACGCCTGCGATGAGCGCGAGGGCACGACCCGGGGCCCCCGCCAGTCCGGCGGTGATCTTCCGGTGGGATCTCGACAAGACCTACCTCCGCACCGAGTTCGAAAGTCTCCGCAAGATGGTGCGGATCCCCTTCGAGACGGCGGCCGACAAGATCCATCTGCCGGGCGTGCCAGAGCTCATCCGCGCCCTGCGGCGCTGCACCGTGGCGCGCGGCGAGCGCCCGCTGGTCTTCTTCCTTTCGGCGAGCCCGCCGCAGATCGGTCCGACGATCCGGGAGAAGCTCGCCCTCGACGGCATCGAATACGAGGGCATCACCTTCAAGGACCAGCTCCGCAATCTGATGCGCGGCAAATGGCGCAACCTGCGGGAGCAGGTCGGATACAAGCTCGGCGAGCTCTTGGAGAGCCGTCTTCGGGCACCGAGCGCACCGCGCGAGATCCTCTTCGGTGACGACTGGGAGAGCGATCCGATCATCTACTCTCTCTACGCCGACATCCTGGGCGGGGCGCTCGCACCGCCGCAGGTGGTCGGGATCCTCGAGCGACTCGGTGTGGATGCGCTCGGCGTGTCGCGGATCGCCGCAGCCGCCGAACGAGTGCCCATCGAGACGCCGGGCGAGGTCGCCCGAATCTTCATCCATCTCGAGCGCCGGA
>JBBIHL010000302.1:0-4373 GCA_037447075.1 Candidatus Eiseniibacteriota bacterium
AGGCCGCGGCCTCGGCCTACGAGCAATGGCTGCTCGATCCCGAGCTGGGGGGGGCGGCACGGGCCTACCTCGCCCGCCGCGGGGTCGCGGAATCCACGGCGCGGGAATTCCGTCTCGGGCTCGCGCCGGCGGGCTGGGAGAACCTGGTTCGGCGGTTGGGGGGGCGCGTGCCGGAGGCCGTGATGGTGCAGGCCGGGCTCGTGGCCCACAGCATGCCTTGCACGCCCAACCCGGCCGAGTGCAGGCCGGGCTCGTGGCGCGGCGCGAGGGCGCGCGGGGCGGGGTCTACGACCGCTTCCGCGAGCGGCTCATGGTGCCGCTGGTGGACCCGGGCGGACGGGTGGTGGGCTTCGGCGCGCGGGCGCTGGGCGACGAGTCGCCCAAGTACCTCAACTCCCCCGAGTCGCCGGTCTACCACAAGGGCGGATTCCTGTTCGGGCTGGACCGGGCCCGGCGCGCGGTCGGGCCCGAGGACGAGCTGATCGTGGTCGAGGGCTACTTCGATGCGATCGCCATGCATCAGGCCGGGCTGCGCAACACAGTGGCCACCTCGGGCACGGCGCTCACGCCCGACCAGGTGCGGATGATGCGGCGGCTGGTGGGGCGCGTGCTGCTCACCTACGACGGCGACGAGGCGGGGCGCGAGGCGATGCTGCGCTCGCTGGGCGTCCTGCTGGCGGGCGGGCTCGACGTGCGCGTGGCCGACCTGCCGCAGGGCGACGACCCCGACAGCCTGATCCGCCGCGACGGGCGGGCGGGCTGGCAGGCGATGGAGGCGCAGACCTACGACCCCGTGGAGTTCATCCAGCGCCACGTCTTGCGCCGCGGGGGCAGCGGCGACCCGACCGAGCGCGCGCTGCAAGCCGTGGCCCGCCTGCTGGCGGAGGTCCCCGACCCGGTCCGCGTCCGTCGGCTGGCGGAGCGGGCGGACCAGGTGTTCGGCGTGCGCCGCGAGGTCATCGAGCGGGCGGTTCAGTTGAGGCGCGCCGGCCACTCGGAGGAGCGGCCGCTGCAGGCGGCCGTGCAGGCCCGGCGCGCGGCGGCGTCCTACGCCGAACGCCTGCTGCTGCAGGCGCTGCTGCACCGGCCGGAGCTCCTGCCGGTCGCTCGCGAGCGCGTGGATGCGGCCGACTTCCGGGATGCCGAGAACCGCGCCCTGGCGGAGCTGCTGATCTCCGGAGGGGTGAGCGCGGCCCTGGACAGCCCGCTGGGACGCACCCTGCTTCAGGCAGGTGCTGCGCCCCGGGACTGGGGCGCCGAGGTCGAGGCCTGCACCCGAAGGCTCCAGCGGCGCCGGTTGGAGGACACGAAGCGGCGCATTGACGAGCGGCTGCGACAGCCTCTGGATCCCGAGGAGACCCGGCGGCTCCAGGGCGAGATCGTCCGCATCGGACAGTTGCTCAAGCAGCTCAGCCCATGAACAAGGAGAGTGCCTGATCATGGCCACGGCCACCCGAGAGAAGCGCACCAAGGAAGCCCGGGACAAGGAGCAGGCCGCCCGGCGGGCGAGGATCGACGAGATCCGGGCGCTCGCCTTGCGGCAGGGCTACGTCACCGAGGACCAGATCGTCTGGCACCTGGACGACACCCTGGACCCGGAGGAGCAGGTGGACCAGATGGAGGAGGTCCACGGCATGCTCAACAGCCTGCGCATCGAGGTGTTCGGTTCCGAGGAGGAGGCGCAGGAGCGTCTCAAGCGGCTGCGCAAGCTCGAGGAGAAGAAGTCCCTCGCCCAGGCCAAGGCGCTGCCCCAGCAGCCCGTGCGCTACGACGACCCGGTGCGGATGTACCTGCGCGAGATGGGCCGGGTGCCGCTGCTCACCCGCGAGGGCGAGGTGGAGCTGGCGCGGCGCATCGAGGCCGGCGAGCGCGAGGTCCTCTCGGCGTTGTTCAAGTCCGAGCAGGTCATGCGCGAGATCCGCGGGCTGGTCAAGCTGCTGAAGGAAGGCAAGCTCAAGATCGAGGACTTCATCAAGGTGGACGACAACGCCACCACCGAGGCCGCCCTGCGCAAGGAGCGCCAGCGCGCCATCCGCATCCTCGAGCGCGTCTTCGTCCTCCAGAAGCGCTACAACGAGCTGCTCACGCGCCAGCAGTCCCGGCTGTCGGAGCGGCAGCGCCAGCGGCTCCAGGCCGCCTGGCTCAAGGTGGGCGCGGAGCTGGACCAGGAGAAGAGCAAGCTCTCCTTCAATCCGAAGATGGTGGAAGGTCTGGCCCAGCCGCTCAAGGCGCTGGCCGAGCGCATGATGCTGGCCGATGCCGAGCTGGCCGAGCTGGAGCGCCGTTACGGCCACAGCGTGGAGGAGATGGGCCAGTTCGCCCGCCGGCTCAAGAAGGGTCCGCGCGAGCTGCGCGCCCTGAAGCGCGAGAGCGGCCTCCAGGCCACCGGGATCGCCGAGTTCCAGGCCGCCCTCAAGGTGCTCAAGCGCAAGACCAAGAAGATCGAGGAGGAAGGCAAGATGTCGAAGGACCACCTCCTCGAGGTGCACCGCCAGATCATCGACGGCGAGCGGGCCACGGCGCAGGCCAAGCGGGAGATGATCGAGGCCAACGTGCGGCTCGTGATCTCGATCGCGAAGCGCTACACGAACCGCGGGCTCGAGTTCCTCGACCTCATCCAGGAGGGGAATGCCGGTCTGATGCGCGCGGTGGACAAGTTCGACTACACCAAGGGCTACAAGTTCTCGACCTACGCCACCTGGTGGATCCGGCAGGCCATCACGCGCGCCATCGCCGACCAGGCGCGCACCATCCGGGTGCCCGTCCACATGATCGAGCACATCAACCGCGTCGTGCGGGTCTCGCGGCGCCTGGTGCAGGAGCTCGGGCGGGAGCCGACCCCGGAGGAGATCGCCGAGCGGCTCCAGCTGCCGGTGGACAAGGTGAAGGGCATCATCAAGGCGGCGCAGGAGCCGATCTCGCTGGACCGGCCCATCGGGGAAGACGACGACTCCAACCTGGGAGACTTCATCGAGGACACCAGCGTGGTGTCCCCGGCCCACTCGGCGGCCTCCTCGATGCTGCGCGACGAGGTGAACGACGTGCTGAAGACCTTGACCGCGCGCGAGGCCAAGGTCATCCGGCTGCGGTTCGGCCTGACCGACGACGGCTGCCAGCGCACGCTGGAGGAGGTGGGAGCCTTCTTCAACGTGACCCGCGAGCGCATTCGCCAGATCGAGGCCAAGGCGCTGCGCAAGCTGCGCCACCCCACGCGGAGCCGGCGGCTCAAGGCCTACACGGAGCTGCTCTAGGCCGCGTCGGAACCGGCCGAGCGGGCAGCCGGTTCCCCCGCGCCTTGCGGCCCCGCGCTGGATTCCCGGGCCGCCGGGCGGAAACGGGGGCGGCGCGCCTTGACACCCGGGGAGACGCTCTGCTAGACGTGCTGCGCTCGGGCTCCACGCCGCCGCGAGGCCTGCGAGTCGGGGGCCCATAGCTCAGTTGGTCAGAGCAGCCGGCTCATAACTGGTTGGTCCTTGGTTCGAATCCAAGTGGGCCCACCACACGACCGGCGGAGGTGGAGCGCGGCAGCTGCCTCCGGGCGGGCGGATAGCTCAGCTGGAAGAGCACCAGGATCACAACCTGGGGGTCACAGGTTCGAGCCCTGTTCCGCCCACCACCGCGTCCCACGGAGGGGAGCGCGGGGGGACGGCGGCCGCGCGGCGCTCGTGCCCCGAGCCGGGAGGACGCATGGAACCCAAGCACCGAGACGCGATTCCCGGCCGAGGCCACCGGATCGTGGCTTCCGCGGAGGCGTCCTCCGGGCGCCTCCGCTTCTGTTTGGCGCCGGAGACATGAACGAGGATCTGCAACTCCTCTGGTCGCTGCAGGACGAGGATACCCGCCTGCGCGGGCTGATGTCGGGGCTCGCGGCCATACCCGCGCAGCTGAAGGCCCTGGACGAGCGCCTGGCGGCGGAGCGAGCGGCCCTCGAGGCCGTGCTCCAGCGGACCCGGCAGGGTCAGCTCGAGCGCCGCACCCGGGAGAAGGACGTGGAGGCGCTCTCCGACCAGGAGCGCAAGTTCCAGGGGCAGCTCTTCCAGGTGAAGACCAATCTGGAATACCAGGCCCTGCTGCACGAGATCGAGGCCGTCAAGCAGCGGCGCTCGCAGCTGGAAACCCAGGTGCTGGAGAGCCTGGAAGCCGAGGAGCAGTTCGGCGTCGAGAGGACGGCGCGGGAGCGTGTGCTGGCCGAGGCGCAGCGCATGGCCGAGGCGCGGCGCGCCGAGCTCCAGGCGCAGCAGGCCGCCCTGGAGGAGCAGGCGGCGCGGGTGCGGGTCGACCGCGACGCGCTGCTCGGCCGGCTGCGGCCGGCCCTCCGCGCGCGCTACGAGCGCATCCATGCCGCGCTCGACGGGCGCGCCGTGGTGCCGGTC
>JBBIHL010000303.1:0-4350 GCA_037447075.1 Candidatus Eiseniibacteriota bacterium
CGGGTGGGGCGGGGGCGCCCGGGCCCGGGGGCGTGGCCGCGTCGCCCACCGCGGCCTCGGCGGTGCCCGCGGCCGGCTCGCTGCGCTCGGTGGTGCCGCACCCGGCGGCGGCCAGCCACGCCAAGAGCCAGAGCACCCGTGCGGCGCCCGAGAGTCTCAAGAGCACCCCCGCGACCCTGAAGCTGCGGCCCCGCAAGGCGGTGCGGGGCCAGGAAGATGCCTCCTCACTGCGTGTCCGAGGCGACAACTATACGCCCCGGCGGGACGGGCGTGCCAACGGGGCCAGAATCCTCCGTTCGGCGGGGATCGTGCTTACCCGCTTGGCCGGGGCCGGCCATGCGATTGGCCGCTTCCGTGGGCAACCAGAAGCCCCGGCCCCTTGCTCTCGTTTCCCTCAACCGGCGGTTTCCCGCCCGTTCGGCGCAATGAGTGCAAGGAGTCTCTCCACCGCGCGCGCCCCGAGCGGGCCCCCAGCACCCGGCCCTTCGACATGGCTTGACGTTTGGCCGCGATCTCGGGCAAAGTTCGCCCCGTATGACGACGAAACGTCAAGACGCACTTCGCAGTTACGGTGACTTCCTCCGCCGAAGCCCCGTGTTCACGCTACGCGACCTGGCTCGCGTGGCGGACGGACCCAGGCCGCGCCGTACGGCTCTCGAACGGGTCAAGTACTACGCGTCCACCGGCCGAGTCCGCAGGTTGGCGCGCGAACTCTATGCCGTGGTGCCGCCCGGCGTCGAGGCGCACCGCTTCGAGCCCGACCGCTACCTGGTCGCGGCGGCGCTGCGGCCCGATGCGGTCTTCTCGCACCACAGCGCGCTGGAATTGCTCGGCGCAGCACACAGCGATTGGAGCGCTTGCACCGCCTACGGGCGGGGGCCACGCAGGCGGCTCTCCTTGCCGCGCTCCTCCGTGGAGCTGCTTCGGCCTCCCGCCGTCTTGGGTGACGAGTGGGAGCGCCTCGGCGTCGAGCAGGTCTCGTACCTCGGGCATACGCTCCGCGTGACCGGTCGCGAGCGGACGCTGATCGAAGGCTTTCGTCACCCCCGCTACGTGGGGGGATTGCCGGAACTGGTCGAATCGGCAGCCGGCTTCACCTCGCTGAGATTCGAGCTGCTACACGACGTCCTCTCTGCCTACGCCCAGAAGGCCCTCTGGGCCGCCGTGGGCTGGTTCCTCGAGCGGCACGCACGCAGCTTCTTCGTGAGCGATGAGCAGCTCGCGCTGCTTCAATCACACCGCCCCCGTTCACCGCAGTACTTGCCGCGCAGCCTCAGAGGCGGCGTATTCCAGCCCCGGTGGAATCTGGTATTGCCGCCGGAAGTGGTGCGCGGGGGAGAACCCGATGAGACTGGACCGTGACGTCATCCTCGAATCCGCGGCGAAGACCGGCTTCCGGCCCGACACGATCGAGAAGGTGCTTCGCCTGGCGCCACTCCTATCGGACATCGCCGCCCATCCGTACCTCGGTCCCCGGCTCGTGCTCAAAGGCGGCACGGCCATCCAGCTCGGACTGGGAGTACCGTGCCGCCTGTCGGTGGACCTCGACTTCAACTATACGGGCGCTCTGGACCGCGGTGTCATGCTGGCGGAGCGACCGGCGGTCGAGCGCGAACTGCTGCGGCTCGCCGCGGCTCGGCACTACCGTGTGCGGCCGTCCCGCCAGGAACACGCCGGCCGCAAGCTCTACCTCGAATACCGCTCACATGCGGGCCGCCTGGACCGGGTCGAGCTGGACGTGAACTACCTGAACCGCCAGCCGCTCGCCGACGCTTCGTCGCGCTCACTCTGGCAGCCGCCGGGGTTTCCCTCACCCACCTGCCGCATCGCTGCAGAGGAGGAGGTCTGGGTGGGCAAGCTCACGGCACTGCTCGGGCGCTCGCTCCCACGGGACGCTTTCGACGTGGCAATGATGCCCGAGCGCTCCTCGCACTTGTTGGTGATGCGCGGTTCCGGGCCCTGTTTGTCGCCTGGTCCGGGATCCTGGACCATCCGCTCCACGCCTACGGACGAAGCCGACTGGAGCGGATGGACGACGCCGTGGTCGAGCGCCAGCTTCACCCGCTGTTGTCCGGGCAGGAGAGGCCGGCAGCTGCACAGCTGGTGGAGCGCGCGTGGGTGGTGGTGGGGCCCCTGGTGGATCTCTCGGGCGCGGAGCGGGAGTATTGCGACCGGCTGCAAACGGGTGAGCTGAGACTCGACCTGCTGTTCCGGGAACACGACCCGCTGCGCGAGCGTCTCGAACGCCACCCCGCGCTACAGTGGAAGGCGGAGAACGCACGCAAGCACAGTCGCCGCGAGTAGAACCCCGCGGCCCCCGAGGGAGCCGTCGGACATGCCCGAGTGGCCGGGCCGACCCCCGCCCCCACCGTCCGGCGGAGCGGCCATGCCTTGGAGGGGGGTTCGTGCTTGGGTGACATGGCCGCTTCCGCTCGGACCGCGTGCGGCCCGCCCTGCCGGGCGATGGTGGGGGACTGCGCGGGCGGGCGTCCACCTGAAAGAGGAGAACCGGGGCGGCCCATGCGACGCCCCGGTTCCGTGGTGAGCAGGTCCTCCCACCCGCGGCCCTCTCCCCTGCCTTCTGGCCTTTCGGCACAGCCCCCTTGTTTCAAGAAGAGGAACCGCGGAGGGCAGAACCCGCTGATTCGACAATGACGCGGCACGCCCGCGCGCAGTGGACCGCAAGGCGCGTGCCGGCGGCCGCGCGCGGGCTCGCGCCGCCGAAGCCCGCTGCCAGCGCGGCGTTCGGCGGACCCGCCTGCCTCGCCCCGCAGTCGCTGCCCGCGGATTTCTTCAATCCCTGCGGAAGCGCTGCTAAGCTGCCCCGCCCGATCGGTCAGGAGGACCCGACGTGTCCCACCCCACCGCCATCCCGCTGCACACCGTGGACCTTTCCCGCAGCTACGGCCGCGTCCTGGCCGTGGACCGCCTCTCGCTCGAGGTCCGGCCCGGGGAGATCCTCGGATTCCTGGGGCCCAACGGCGCCGGCAAGACCACCACGCTCAAGCTCTGCTCCGGCCTGCTGCGCCCGGATGCGGGCGAGGTCCGGGTCGCGGGCCGCTCGCTGGCGAGCGAGCCGCTCGCAGCGCGCGCCCGGCTGGGGCTCGTCCCGGATCGCCCGTTCCTCTACGAGCAGCTCTCGGCCCGCGAGCACCTGGCGTTCTGCGCCTCGCTCTACCGGGTGCCACAGGGGGAGGCGGAGTCGCGCGCCGCGCGCCTGCTGGAAGCCCTCGACCTGGCCCGGACGGCCGACGACCTGATCGAGTCCTACTCGCTGGGCATGCGCCAGAAGGTGTCCATCGCCGCGGCGCTGCTGCACGACCCGCCGCTGCTGCTGCTGGACGAGCCGCTCTCCGGGCTGGACCCGCGCGGGGCGCGGGCGCTCAAGGACCTGCTGCGCGAGCGCGCCGCGCGCGGGCTGGGCGTGCTGGTCTCCACCCACCTGCTCGAGGTGGCCGAGCGGCTGTGCGACCGCGTGGCGATCCTCAAGGCGGGGCGCCTGCTCGCCCAGGGCACGCTGGCCGAGCTGCGCCAGGGCCGCGAGCGCGCCACGCTGGAGGACGTCTTCCTCCAGCTCACCGAAGAGGCCGAGGGCTGACGTGGGGGCCGCGCCGGCAGTGCAAGGGGGCGACCCGCGCCGCGGAGGCGCGGCATGACCTGGCGGGCCTTCGCGCTCTGCCGCTGGCGGCGCCTGCGCAACGGGGTGCTGCGCTCGCGCTCGGGCGAAGGCCGCGGGCTGCTCGCGTGGTGGGCCCTCGCCGGGCTGTTCGCCGGCCTGGTGTTCCTATCGCTGCGGCCGTTCTTCGCCTCCGCGGCCCCGACCCCCGCCGCGGCCGCCGCGATGCTCGCCCTGCTGCTGGATGCCGCCTTCGTGGGGCTCATCGCGTTCGACCTGCACTTCGCGCTCTCCGCGTTGCTCTTCGACCCCGACCTGGTCCTCCTGCGGCTGGCTCCCATCCCGGCGGCGCGTCTGCTGGTGGCGAAGCTGCTCGACTCCGCGGCCTACACGCCGACGCTCCTGGTGGCGGTGGCCTTCCCCGCTTGTGCGGCCTACCTCGCGGCGGGGCACGCCGCACCCTGGGCCTGGATGCTTCTCCCCCTGCTGCTCGCAGCACTCTGGCTGCTGGCGGTGGGGCCGGGGGCGCTGGCCGTGCTCCTGCTCGTGCGCCGGTTCCCGGCGCGGGCGCTGCGCGAGACCCTCTCGGCGCTGGGCACCCTCATGCTCGCCGCGGTGTGGCTCGGGGCGGGATTCCTGGCGCCCCGCCTGGCGGCGCCGGCCGGGCCCTGGCTGGGCGGCCTGGAGGCGGCGGGCAGGGCGCAAGACCCATGGGCGTGGGTGGTGCCGGGGCA
>JBBIHL010000304.1:0-4350 GCA_037447075.1 Candidatus Eiseniibacteriota bacterium
ACCAGCGGGTCCGGGTCGGAGGCCAGCGCTCGCGTCAGCGCGGGGACCGCGCCCGCCTCGCCCCGGTTGCCGAGCGCCACGCACACGTTGCGCAGGAAGCCGGCCCGCCGGGCGCGCCGGATGGGGCTCCGGGCGAAGAGCGCGCGGAACCCCGCCTCATCGAGCGCCAGGAAGTCCGCGAGCGACCAGCGCGCCAGCTCCGCCATCGGCGCCAGCCGGGCCTCGCGTCCCGCCCGGGCGAAGCGGTTCCAGGGGCACACGTCCTGGCACAGGTCGCAGCCGAAGACGTGGTCGCCGACCAGCCGCCGCAGCTCCCGCGGGATGGGGCCGCGCAGCTCGATGGTGAGGTAGGAGATGCAGCGCCGCGCGTCCACCTGGTAGGGCGCCACGATGGCGCCGGTGGGGCAGGCGTGCAGGCACGCGGTGCAGGTGCCGCAGTGGTGCGTGGCCCGCGCGTCGGGCGCGAGCTTGATGCTCACCAGCAGCTCGCCCAGCAGGAACCACGAGCCCCGCTCCCGCGAGAGCAGTCCGGAGTGCTTGCCGATCCAGCCCAGCCCCGCCCGCTCGGCCCAGGCGCGCTCGAGCACCGGTCCGGTGTCCACGTACCACAGCCCCCGGACGCCGGGCGAGCGGGCCTGCAGCCATTGCCACAGGGCCTCGAGCTTCTCGCCCATCACGCGATGGTAGTCCTCGCCCACCGCGTAGCGCGCGATGCGGCCCAGCCGCGCGTCGCGCTGGGGATCGCGCTGCGGCCCGTAGCACAGCGCCACGCACACCACCGAGCGGCAGTCCGCCAGGACCCGCCGGGGGTCGGCGCGCTTCTCGGGGTTGCGCGCCATGTAGCCCATCTGGCCGTGGTGGCCGCGGGCCAGCCAGCGCTCCAGGTGCTCCCGGTCTTCGAGCGGCTCCACGCGCGCCACCCCCACCGCGTCGAAGCCCAGCTCCGCCGCGCGGCGCTTGAGGGCGGAGGTGAGGGGATCGGGGCTTCCGGTGGGGGCGGCGCCGGTCACTGGGGCACCTCCTCTCATCCAGTGGTGCCGCTGCGCCCAGCCTATCGGACGATCAGCCCCCGAGAGCCGGCCGACTCGCCCCCCTGGCGCAGGCGCAGCCAGTACATCCCCGCCGGCAGGCTCGAACCCCGGGAGAGCCGCACCAGGTGGCGCCCCGCGCCGAGCGCGCCCACCTCCTGGGCCAGCCGCCGCCGGCCGCCCAGGTCCCACAGCTCCAGCTGCGCGGCGCCGGCCCGGGGCAGCGTGAACGCCACCAGCGGCTCGCCCACCGCTGGGTTGGGCCGGAACCCCTCCAGCGCCAGTTCCAGCCCGCTCGGCACCTCCACCCAGCTCTCGGCCGAGAACCGCTCGGACTCGCCGTCCCGGTAGGCCAGCCGGTACGCGTAGCGGCTCCCCGGCACCACGGCGCGATCCTCGAAGCGCAGGTAGCCGTCGCCACTGGCTTCGGCGGCACCCAGCCCCTCCCACGCACCCCCTTCCGTGCGCCGCTCGACGCGAGCAACGATGCTGCCGCCACCCGCCGCATGCCAGGTGAGCCGCACTCGCTCGGGGCTCGCCTCCGCGCTCACCAGCGCCACCTGCACCGGCGTGGGACCGTCCGCCACGAAACGCAGCGCGCGGATGTCTCGGGAGTAGGTTTCCCACACCACGACAGCTCCCCCGAACCCGTCGGCCGTGATGTGGGGATTGCCGAATTGCTCTTGCGAGGGAATCGCCATCCCACCCGCCGGCCAGCCCGGCGCCGGCTCGCCCGCCCCGGTCAGGTGCTGCACCATCACGCGTGTCAGGTTCTGATCCCAGCACAGGTAAACGCCGCCCGACCCGTCGGGGGCCAGGTCCGGGTCGTGGTCCCACAGCTGGTTGTCGGTCACCCGCAGCCCGTCCGCCGGCCAGCCCGGGTAGCGCGTCCGCTCGGGCCCGATCCGCTGCACGAAGATCTCATCGTCGTAAAGGTCCCGATAGTCGTACCACGTCAGCAACACCCCGCCCTGCCCATCCGCCACCAGGCGGGGAGGGCTGCGGTCGTCGGGCGCGGTGCAGACCTCGGCTCCCCCCGCGGGCCAGCCGGGGGCGATGGCCCCCGAGCCGGTGAAGCGCTGCACGTAGAGCGAGGCGTCGAAGAACGGCCCGGCCGTCGCGCTGCACAGGTAGGCCCCCCCGGCACCGTCGGAGACCACCCCCCGGAAGTAGCGGCCCGCGATCTGCACGCCGTTCACTGGCCAGCCCGGGGCGATCTCGCCCGTGGGCAGCACCCGCTGCGCGAAGGCCCCCGGGGGGACCACGCGCCCATCGGCCCAGGCCACGATCACCCCGCCCTGGCCGTCGGACGCCAACTCTGGACTGCCCTGCACAAAGGGGTCGGTGCACACCGCCAGCCCGTCCTCCGGCCAGCCCGGTGCGGGCTGCCCGTCGGGCCCCAGCCGCTGCACCCGAATGTCGTCCGCGTAGTCGTCGTCCCAGGTGAAGTACGCGCCCCCCGTGCCGTCGGCCAGCGCCACCGGCAGCGACTGCCACCACGGCAGGCGGGTGACCGGCACGCCGTTCACGGCCCAGCCCGGGGCGAGGCTCCCATCGGCCAAGATGCGCTGGGCGTAGATATCGCCGGTGCCATAGAGAGCATCGTTGCGCTGATCCTGCCACGCCATGATCACGCCGCCGAAGCCGTCGGGAACGACCGACCACAGCGAGTGCCCCTGCCAGGCAGGATCGGTGCACACCGGTAGCCCGGTCGCCGGCCACCCCGGGGCAATCTCCCCGGTGCCCATGACCCGCTGCATGAAGATGTCGGAGATGGCGGATGTAGGGGAAGCTCGGTTGTCTGCCCACACCACGAACGCGCCGCCGGTGCCGTCTGGGGCCGGCACCGGGAACGTGGCGTCGCAGGCGGGCCGGCCGCCGCAAAGCGGCACCCCATCGGGCGGCCAGGCAGCTTGGCTCGGGCGCGCGCTTGCAAGGCCGAGCGCCAGCAGGAGGGCGAGTTGCATGGGGAACGTTGCGCGCACGGAGACCTCGGGTCGTGGCCGGGGCGCAGGCGGCCGGACGGGGCCATGTCGCTTCCCGCCCGACGCGGCCCAAGAACGAGCTTGACAGAAACGCCCGGCGAGCTCAAGACTGCCGATGGCAGGGGCATCCCCGTGGTTCATCTCTCCGCAACCCTACGCCCCAGTCCTCCGACCCCCACCAGGAGGCCGCCATGGTCGCTCCATCCTCCGTTCCCGCGTCCCGACTCTCGCGCAGACTGGCCAGGTCCCGAACCGCGCTCGCCGCGCTGGCCGCCGCGCTGGCGGTTGCGGTCTTTCCCGCGCGCGCGGAACGCGGGGCGTGGAGCCCGCCGTACAACCTGAACGGCGAAGCCATCCACATGGCGGTCGTTCCCGGGGACGGGAATCCCGATTGGTCAAGGGTCATCTGGTGGCAGTCGGGCACCATAGGCGGGGTGCTGGGCTGGCAGCCGGGCAGCGACGGCTGCGCGAGCTGGCCGAGCACCTTCACGGTGCGCGACTCCCCGGGGACCTGGAACCCCGGGGCAAATTTATAACTGCGCCGGCCACTCACAGCTCGGGACCGCGGGTGGGGAGCTGTTTACCGTGGGGGGACAGGATGTCCCCGTCCATCTGGTCGGTCTGGATAAGTCGTTCACCTACAGCGGGTCCGGGATTCAGCCCGGCACCTGGACCGAGCGGGCGGCCATGTGGAGACGGAGATGGTATCCCGTCGCTTCGACCACTGGTGGAAGTATTCAGGCGCCGCAAGCCATTGGGCGCGTTTTGGTTAGCGCTGGTAGCAGCTATACTCACCAATGGCTGCTATTCGGCTCCCGGGACGGCTCGCCGCCTTCGATGACCACCGGGAACCTGCTCCACCGCTTCGGCTGGCCCCCGGGTGGGGTCTGGGACGCGCCGGTCACGCCGCTGGCCGCCCAGGGGAACGTGCGGCCCTTGCCCCGGGCCGCTCATTCGGCCGCGTTCCTGCAACGCGAGGCGGCCGAGGCCTACTTCGGCGGCAGGGACTCCACCGGGAATACGGTAGATGTGCTTAACCCCGATGTCTGGCTCCTCGCCCGCGACAACGGGCAGTTCGCCGACTCGGCCTACACTTACTCTTGGAGGAAGCTCCCGCTTGTTACGGGCAATCAGCCGCCGCCCGCGCGCAGCGACCACGTGGCCGTGGCCATCTCCGACACGGAGATGGTGATCTTCGGCGGGGTCCGGAAAGAGGCTGGTGGCACGGAGCAGGTGCGGGACGACCTCTGGTACGTGATGAGGGATTGGGTGCGCATTTCGGCCATCGTGAACACCCAGATCGGGATCGTGAACACCCAGATCGGGATCGTGAACAC
>JBBIHL010000305.1:0-4342 GCA_037447075.1 Candidatus Eiseniibacteriota bacterium
TCGGCTGGGCGGCGACGATGCCGCCGTCGGGCCCGACCGTGACGACGCTGTTGCCGTAGTCCCCCGCGGTCACCGGGTTGGAGGGGTCGGCGAACCACTGTCCGTCCACCACGAACTTGTACTGATGCTCGCCGGGCGGCAGCGGCACGACGACGCTCCAGACGCCGCTCGAATCCCGAGCCATGGGGGTGGCGGTGGTGGACCAGCCGTTGAACGTCCCCGCCCAGTTGACGGTGCTGGCACCCGCGGCCGGGTAGGTGAAGCGGATCCCTCCCGCGGCCTTCTCGGGTGCGGCGGCGGTCGCCGTGCCTGCGAGCGGCAGCACGAGCATGGCCAGCAGGGCCCCCAGGGGTCGCGCCGCCCGCAGCGCGATCCTGGCCGGGGCGGTGGCGAGGCGCATCTAGAAGTTCCCCCGGACGATGAGCTTGACGATGTCGGCCTGGTCCCCGCTTCCCTGCAGGTTGCCCTCGTCCACCGGCACCGAGCCCCCGCCGATGTAGTCCGGACCGTACTGGAGGTACAACTCGGTGTTCCCGCTCGGCCGGAACTGGAGCTGGCTGAAGATGCCCTTGCGCAGGATGCTGGCGTCGTTGCCGAACGTGAACCGGTTGTAGACCTTGAGCTTGTTGGTGAGGTTCACGGAATTCTCGATCGAGTAGAGCTGCTTGTGCTCGGGGCGGCCGATGTCCTTGGACTTGGCCTCGACCACCAGGCGCGACAGGCGGCTCTCCACCTGGAGCTCCGCGAACCACTCGTTGAAGACCTCGCGGATCCGCAAGCCCGCGTTCTCCCTGAAAGTCTGGTGGTTGCGATAGTAGGTCTTTCCGGTGAAGCCGTTGACGAACTCGACGTAGAGCTCGTTGTAGTGCTCGTGATCGTCGAAGCGCGTCGTGGCCTTGTTGCCGTACCAGCGGTAGGTGTTCGTGAAGGTGATGGCGCGCTCCGGGAGCAGGTAGACCGAGTAGAGCGTGAATCCCTTCTCGTCCCGGTTCGGTCCGCCGATGGCGTTCTGCCACAGCGGCCCGCGCTGCCACCAGATCGGCGTGATGTTGAGGTACCCGGTCCTCGTGCTCCCCAGGCGGACGCTGCGGATCTCGCCCTGGACGACGGAGCGTTCGGGAAGGGTGATGCCGGTCGGGCGCTTGAAGAAGGTGACCGCGTTGGTGGCGTCGGGGAACTTGACCGGAGGCGTCACGGATCGGCTCATGCCGAACTCCAGCGAGACGTCGGCCCCGAGCAGGCGATAGCGCGCGTCGTATCCCTGGACGGCGACGTGCTCGCGCTGGTGGTTCAGACTGTCCCCCTGGTTCGCCTCGAAGTGGTTGTAAGTGAAGCCGAGCCGGAGGCGCTGGTCCCTGGTGAACTCCTTGCGCAAGCGCAGGATGTAGGCGTCGTCGGTGCGGAGAACGGCTTGCTGCGCGAGGGAATCGCGCGGGAGGTTGGCGGGGAAGCTGGTGGGGTTGAACTCGTCGCTGTAGTCCGCGACGATGAAGGACGCGTTGAGCCCCAGGGGATTCCACGTGTTCACCCGCACGCCCTGCGACCCGCCGCGTCCGTAGACGAAGGGGATCAGGTAGTTGTCCACCCAGAATCGGTCCTGGCGCGAGAACACCCAGCTCTCGAAGCCGGAACCCGCCGACAGCTGACGACGGAATCCCAGGTGGGCGCTGCGGTACTGGAACTCGGGGCGCGCGGCGCCGTTGTCGTTGGAGTTCCAGCGCGCCTCCACCTCGAGGAAGGCCTCGAGGCCGGAGGCCGGCTGCGACAGCAGGCGAAGCCGGGCCGGCGTGTCGTTCTCGTTCGAGTTGGCGTACCAGTCCCAGGGGAAGAAGCGCTGGTCCTTGCGCAGGTCGAGCATGAGCTGGTAGTCCCCGTTGAGCCGGGTCGCCGCCCGGGCCGGCGCGGCCACGAGCAACGCCGCCGAGATCAGGCTCGCCGCCGCCGCGCGCGCGGGGCCCCTCATGGGCTGGCCTGCCGCCGCAGGCGGAGCGTCACGCGATACGACGCCCCGAGATCGCGGTTGGTGAACGCCGCCGCGTCCACGTGGTAGCCCTTGTGGAATACGCCGAACCCGCCCGTGAACTGGAACTCCGTCGGGGAGCCCGTGGACTGGTAGATGGGGGCAATGTTGGTGAGCCCGGAGCGGATGGCGAACACGTGGTAGAAGAGGACCTCCATCCCCACGTTGATCGAGGTCCGCCCGCCGGTGGCCTGCGACCAGCCGGCGGTCACCGTGGATTCCTCGTTCCAGCGGTAGGCCGCCGCCACCTCCTGCCGGGCTTCGAGCCGATCCCCGCCGCTGCCCGGGACGAACTCGTAGCGCGGCTGGAGCACGTCCCGCACCACCCAGGCCAGGTCCACGTTCCACGGCATGGCCCACAGCAGACCGACGTCCAGCGAGCCTTTGGCGAGGCTTCCGTAGTCGGTGGTGCCGCCGGTGGCCGGATCGGTGAAGGGGCTGAACCCCACGCGTCCGTACTTGAACGTGGCGCCGCCGAAGAGCGCGTGGCCGCGGGGAAGGTCGCCCAGCGCACGGCCCGCGGCGACGCTGATGAGCTCCTCCCCGTAGACGCCGGTGACGCCCAGGTGGTGCCAGGCGAGAGCCCAGCCGGTGTCGAAGCGACGGGTCGCGACGGCCACCGTGCCCTCGTTGAGGTCGGCGACGCCGTAGGGCTTGGCCACGTCCGCGAGCAGCTCGGTGCCGCCGAGGCCGGCGAGCCCGGCCGGATTCCAGTAGTAGGCCGATGCGTCCCGCACGTCGGCGAGCGCCGAGAAGCCCAGGGACAGCGGGCGAGCGCCGGCCGCCGTCTCCTCGAAATAGGCGCGAGCCGGAATTGAGGAACTCGACAGCGCCGTCGCCACCACGAACGCGGGCAGCATCCTGGCCGCGCCCTTCATCGCACCACCACCATCGGCCTGGTGATGCGGCTCTGGTTGGTCTCGACGACCACCCGCAGGATGTAGATGCCGGGACGGACCGTCTGCCCGTTCTGGTCCCGTCCGTCCCACAGATCGCGGTCCGCGCGGCCCGGGGAGAGCGCCAGCCGGGTGTCGCCGACGTAGAGGTTCCTCACGAACCGCCCGTTCAGGTCGAACACGTTCGCGGTCATGTCCACGGTCCGGATCTGGTCGATGGGCCGGTCCGGGTCGAGGGGCGGCGACAGGGTGAATCCGAAGCGGATGAGGTCGCCCAGGTCGGGCTTGAAGGCCGGGCGGTCGAGGCGGACATCCTTGAGGCTGAAGCGCAGGCCGAGGATGGGCGGGGGATAGCGGAAGGTGACGCGGTCCTTGGGCTCGATGCCCCAGTCCGCGACGCCGTCCGGGCCGCCGCGGCCGGCCCCCGTGTCGTCGTTGCGGTCGAGCTCGATCTCGGCGTAGTTGTCGATGATGGCCTCGGCGTTGGAGTCCTGAAGCATGCCGCGGGTGTTGTCGGGAGCGGCGTCCGGACCGCCCGTTCCGTCCGCCCCGCCGGTGACGACGCCGGCCACGCGGATGCTCGTGCCCGGCGGGAACAGGTGGAAGGTGTCCCGGGCGCCGCCCACGATCATCACGGTGTCGCGGGTGCCGAACCCCGCCGAGCCCAGGAACACCGTGCGCCAGGGGAGCACCAGCTCCATGGCGCGGTTGGGCTGGTCGCGGATGAACGTGGCGACCGCACGAAACAGCGCGCCGGGCTGCTGGTCGTCCACGGTGGTGGAATCGAGCACGATGAGGAGTCGCGGAGCGGTGTTGCGGTCCCAGGTGCCGCTGAAGACGTCGGGCATGAACTGCTCGCGTCCCGCCGCGAAGCCGGTCGTGTCGAAGGTGAAGTTGCGACGCCAGGAGTTCAGGCGGGTCATGTTGCGCAGGCCATGGCCCCGGATCGTCTCCAGCAGCAGCACCATGTTGTTGTCCCAGATGGAGCCCTCGCCGGCCAGATACAGGTTGCGGGCGTCCCAGGTGATGCGGATCTGGCGGAGGTCGTTCGTGGGTCCCCACTTGGAATCGTCGTCGGCCTCCTCAGGCGCGTTGCCGGCGGCGGCGTTGCGCCCGAAGAGGGCTTCGCCCGGGGTGTATTCGTCGGTGAGCCCGTCGAGCCGGATGCGGCCGGAGAGGTCGCGGCCGGTCAGGGCCGCGGCCGGGGCGCCGCTGCCGACGAGCAGGACCGCGACAGCCCACCCAGCGAGGCGAGATCTCATGCGAGGTCCGAGGTAGGAAACCCGGGAAACCGGGGCGACGGCGCATGATGCCGCCCCGCCCGGGCGCGGTCAAGGAGCCATGGATCCGGGCGGGGCCACCCGGCGGCCGGCGCGCCGGCGCTCGCCCAGCGCCCGCGCGATTGCGCGACCGCGCCGCGCGGCGG
>JBBIHL010000306.1:0-4337 GCA_037447075.1 Candidatus Eiseniibacteriota bacterium
TGCGGGCCACGTCGTGGTCGTTGCGGATCCGTCCGGCGGCCGCGCCGAAGGCGAGGGAGCGGGCGGGGCGCCAGCGCAGGCCGCTGCCGTCCACGTAGCCCAGGGTCTCCAGGCGCATCGGCAGGAGCCGGCCCAGCTCCAGCTCCAGCCCGCGGCGGGCGCTGCGATAGCGGGCGCCCACCTCGTAGACGCGGACCTCGCTGTGCTCCAGCGTGGTCCCCAGGACGGGGTCCGGGTTGCTGCTCAGCGACGGCCGGCCGGCGCGGGCCCGCAGCGAGAGCTCATCGCGCGTGCGGCCCACCCACCGCACGTCGGTGGAGAAAGCCGGGTACTGGAACCGGCCCGCGGCGTCCGCCGAGCGCGTGTAGCTGCTGGTGAGGTGCCCCCGCCAGCGTGAGGGCTGCGACCACGCGCTCGTCTCCACGGCGGCGGCCGCACCCTTCTCGTCCCGCGCGGCCGGGGCGGTGCCGGTGGAGTCCGCCGGCGCCGGCGCCGGCGTGAAGCTGCACAGGTCGCCGGCGCGCACCGCCTGGCCTCCCCCCTCGGAGCGGCAGGCCGCCGAGTTCTGCGCCACGAACACCACCTTGAGCCGGGCCACCTCGCGGCCCTGCCGCGTGACCGTCACCGTGGCGCCCGCCTCGAGCCCGCTCGCCTTGCCCGCGTCCAGATACACGTAGGAGGCCGAGACGTACTGCACGCGCGCCGTCGCACCGCAGGCCGGGCGGTGGCCCGCCAGGCCGAGCAGCGCCAGCGCCAGGGCGGCGGCGCAACCCCTCGTCGTCATGCCACCCTCGTCAGACCTGCCGGTGGCACGAGTAGCAGGCCTGGCTGTCGTAGCGGTAGCCGGGTCGGTTCTGGTGCTTGTCGTCCATCTTGATCTGGTCGTGCGCGTGGCAGTTGAAGCAGGTGAAGTCCGCGAAGCTGGCGCTGTTGGGGTGGCAGATCGTGCAGTTCGACCACTTGCCGCGGTGCTTGCCCGTGTTGATGCGGAAGAACTGGCTGTCGTGGTCCCAGCTGGACGGGCTCCAGGCGGTGGTCGAGTGGCAGGTGACGCACTGCGTCGAGAATCCGGACGCCAGGTGGTTCGGAATCTGGGTGCGGTCGTAGTCGGCCTGGTGGCAGGAATAGCAGTCGCGCGGCGTGCCCCGGTAGCGGCCCCCGGCGTGGCACGAGGCGCAGGTGGCCAGCGCGTGGGCCCCGGCGAGCGCGAACCCGGTGAGCGAGTGGTTGAAGCCCGCCCCGGCCCAGGAGGGACGCGAGGGGTCGTGGCAGCTCTCGCAGGTGGTGGAGAATCCCGCCGAGGGGTGATTCGGGTTGGTGGTCCCCGCGTAATCGCCCTGGTGGCAGGAGTAGCAGTCGCGCGGCGTGCCCCGGAAGCGGCCGCCCGCGTGGCAGCTCTGGCACGCGGCCAGCCGGTGCGCCCCCACCAGCGGGAAGCCGGTGAGCGCGTGATCGAAGCCCGCGCCGCCCCAGGTGGTGCGGGCGGGGTCGTGGCAGCTCTCGCAGCGCGTCGAATACCCGGCGGCCTGGTGGTTGGGGCTGGTGGTGGCGGCGTAGTCGGCGCTGTGGCAGGAGACGCACGCGGCCGAGATGCGGGCCTGGTGGCTCTCGCCCTCGCCCACGTGGCACCGCGCGCACTCCACCAGCGCGTGCCCGCCGCGCAGCGGGAACCCGGCCCGGGCATGCTCGTCGGCCGACTGGGCCCGCTCGCTCCAGCGCTGGGGCGAATGGCAGTCCTGGCAGTTGAGGCCCTTGGAGCCGCGGTGCACGTCGGTGTGGCAGTCGGCGCAGCTGGAGGCCACCTGGGCGAAGACCAGCGAGGCGTGGCAGTCCCGGCAGGCGGCGTTGCGATGCCGGCCGATCAGCGGGAAGCCGGTGGACGCGTGATCGAACGCCATCGGCTTGCGCATGATCTTCCAGGACCTCGCCGTGTGGCAGGCCTCGCACTCGGTCTTGAGCTCGCCGTGCGGGTTCTCCACCGGGGTGGCGGTCGGGGTACCCGCGCGCAGCGCGGGTCCGGCGTCCTTGCCGGCGCCGGGGCGCGCGGCCGAGGGGCGGACCAGGTAGGTCGCGCCGCCCAGGGCGGCCACCAGCAGGATCAGCAGGGCCATGACGCGTGTCGGGCGCAGCAGCGTTTCGGGGTTCATGGTCGTCAGCTCGTTTGGGGGGTCAGGGGTCGCGGTGCCGCGTGGCACGCGCGGCAGGAGGAGGCGAGCGGCTTGTAGCGCACCAGGGTGCGCCCGCCGCTGCGCTCGGTCTTGTGACAGCCCGCGCACGGGGTGCGCGCGTGGGCGCCCTCCAGCGCGAAGCGCGACAGGCGCTGGTGGTCGAAGCTCGCCAGGCGCCAGGTCTCGGCGCCGTGGCAGCGCGCGCAGTCGGTGCTCCCGCCGGAGGCGAACTGGCGCCCGTGCGGGTCGGCGTGGCAGTCCGCGCAGGCCTGGGCCTTGAGCCGGAACTGGACGCTCCCGCGCGGCGCCGTGGCGGCGGTGGGCCTGTGGCACGCCACGCACGCCACCGCCAGGTGGGCGGCCTTGAGCGGGAAGCGCGTGTGCTCGTGCTCCTCGGGGCCGTAGCGCGGCGGGGTGAAGCCCTCCACGCCGTGGCAGGCCTCGCACGCGCCCCGGTCCGCCCGCCGCGCCAGCTGCCCGCCGTGCGCATCCCGGTGGCAGTCCGTGCAGCGCGCGAAGGCCACGGGCCGCTTGAAGTCACCGCCGCGGTGGCAGCGATCGCAGGCGACCTGCCGGTGCATGCCGCGCAGCGGATAGCGCGTCTTCTCGTGGTCGAAGGCTCCCAGGGCCAGGACGCTCCACCCGGCGGTGGAATGGCAGCGCGCGCAGGCCGGTCCGTAGCGGCTGCGGTGCGGGTCGGCGTGGCAGTCCGTGCAGGCCTGGTGCGGAAGCGGCGTGTAGAGCGCGTGGGCGCCGGCCACCCCGGCCGCGACGCGCGCTCCGGCCCCGTCCACCGGGTAGTGGCACTTGGCGCAGGCCACCCGGGCGTGCTTGCCCGTCAGCGGATAGCGCGTGGCGGCGTGGTCGAAGGCCGGGACCTTCCAGCCCCGGACGACGTGACACGCGGCGCAATCGTCCTTCTCCACGCGGGCCGCGAACTGGCCGCGGTGGGGGTCCGCATGGCAGCCGTCGCAGCGGGTGGAGGCGCCGAGGTAGGTGCGGCCCGGGCGCGCGGTCGGGCCCTCGAGCACGTCGGGGGATCTCACGTGGGCCGCGTCATGGCATTTCTCGCAGGGCACGCCGGCGTGCCCTCCCTCGAGCGGGTAGCCGGTCGCGGCGTGGTCGAAGGCGTCGCGCCCGCCTTCCCAGACCACCGGCCGCAGCTCGCGGCCGCCGTGCTCGGCGTGGCACGCGTTGCACTCCTCGCGGCGCTTGGGGTCGCCCCCGTGGTAGCCGCGGCCGGCGGCGACGCGGGCGGCCAGCTCGGTGTGGCACGCCAGGCAACGCCCCGCCGTGGCCGACTTCTTGGGCTCGTGGCACTTGAAGCAGTCGGTGGGGCGGTCGAGCTCGGCGTGCGCGGCCGACAGCTTGCCGGGCGAGAACTGGGCCGACGCGGTGGAAGTCAGGCTCACGAGCAGGACCAAGGCGGCGACGAGGTGTGCGGGGGTGCGGCGCTCACGGCTGGGGCGTCGCATATCCCAGCCAGATCGCCACGGCGATGTGCACGCCCATCATGACGAAGAGGACGAAGGTGAACGGCTTGTGGATCGCGTGCCAGTAGCGGAACAGGGTCTCGGTCTGGCGCAGGAACGCGCGGCGTCGCTCCAGCGCCACGCGGCGTCGCGCCAGCGCCGCCATGCGGCGCAGCTCGCGCGACCCCAGCCGGCGCCGGGCCGGGTGGTCGAACGGGAGCCGGACCAGACCGAGGCGCAGCAGCAGGTCCTGGCTCGCGATGAAGAACAGGCTGTGGAGCAGCCCCATCGAGCCCGCCCGGTCGGCGCCGGCGCGGCGGCGCAGCAGCTCGATCTGGGGCGCGGAGAGCCCGAAGCGCTCGGCCAGCTCGCGGTCCATCCCCTGCAGCTCCGCCTCGAGGGCGTCCACCGACTTACCGGCGCTCGACATCGCCCGCGGGATCTGGCGGTAGAGGTAGAAGCCCACGAACCCGCTCGCCATCACCCCCATCATCGCCCAGTAGCCCAGCGCGATGGCCCCGCCCACCTTGAAGCTGGAGTGCAGCGTGATCAGCGCCGGCCCCGCGATGCCGCAGAACACGTGGACGTCGAGCCAGCGCCTCAAGGCACCGAGCGGCTGCAGCACGGCGACGCGCTTGCGGACCGAGTAGAGCAGCAGCAGCAGCAGCAGCCCGGTCCCGGCGTAGGCGTAGAGCAG
>JBBIHL010000307.1:0-4329 GCA_037447075.1 Candidatus Eiseniibacteriota bacterium
GGCCCTTCGCCGCCATCGCGGCGGTCCGCCGCCGCGGCGCCGCCACGGAGGGTGCCGGCGCGACTGCCGCACGCGCGGGCCGGATGGCGAGCACGTCCTCCACCCAGGCGCGCAGGATTTCGGCCACGCTCCAGGCCTGGGCGATGCAGCCCTGGGGGCGGTGAGGCGGCTCGCCGTCGAAGATCTCCGAGATCTGCCCCAGGCCGGCGTCCCGCAGGTGCTCGTCCATGCCCGCGAGCCACCGCTCGCACTGCTTGCGCGCCTTGGCCGTGCCGCCGCTCACCTTGAGGTAGGCGGTGACGAAGGGCCCCAGCAGCCACGCCCATACCGTGCCCTGGTGGTAGGCGCCGTCGCGCGCCACCACGTCTCCCGCGTAGGTCCCGCGGTATCCCGCGCTGCCCGGCGCCAGGCTGCGCAGGCCGTAGGGCGTGAGCAGCTCGCGCTGCACGGCTTCCACCACCCGCTTGGCCTTCTCGCGCGGGAGCATGGAGTGGGTGAGGCTCACGGCGAAGATCTGATTGGGCCGCAGGGAGTCGTCGCACTCCTCGCCGTTCACGACGTCGTAGAGGCAGCCCGCCGCCTCGTTCCAGAACTTCGCGTTGAAGCTCTTCCGGGCGCGCTCGGCCATCTCGGCGTAGTGCGCGGAGAGCTCCAGGTCGCCGAAGCGCTGCGCCAGCTCCTGCACCACGCGCAGCGCGTTGTACCACAGCGCCTGGATCTCCACCGGCTTGCCGTGCCGCGGCGTCACCACCCAGTCTCCCACCTTGGCGTCCATCCAGGTGAGCTGCACCCCGGGCTCGCCGGCCAGGAGCAGGCCGTCCTCGTCCACGTGGATGCCGTAGCGCGTGCCGCGGACGTGCCACTCGATCATGTCGTTCAGCACCGGGTAGAGCTGCGCGCGCACGAACGCGTGGTCACCGGTGTAGTCGAGCAGCGCGCGGACCGCGTCGAAGTACCACAGCGTGGCGTCCACCGTGTTGTACTCCGGCGTCTCCCCCGCCTCGGGGAAGCGGTTGGGCAGCATGCCGCGGTCCACGTGGCGCGCGAAGGCCAGCAGGATGCTCTTTGCCACCTCGGCCCGGCCCGGGACCAGCGTCAGGCCCGGGAGCGCGATCATGGTGTCGCGGCCCCAGTCCCCGAACCAGTGGTAGCCGGCGATCACCGTCCTCTGCTCGCCGCGCGCCACGAGGTACTGGTCCGCCGCGGCCGCCAGCGCGAGCGTGCGCGCGTCGCCCGCCAGCGCCGCCTCGCCCACCGCCAGGCGTCGCTGCCGCTCGGACTGGCGGTACTGGGACGCGCTGGCCGCCACCCGCGGCTCGGTGGAGGCGATGACGCTCGCCTGGCTCCGCTGCGCGAGGTCGAAGGTGAGCGTGAGCGGGCAGAAGAGGTCCTCGTGGAAGTCGAGCCCGCGCTCGCGCTCCAGGTCGTACTCCAGGTTGCGGTACCAGTCGCCGGCCGCGGTCACGGCGTCCGCGTCGTGCGCCAGGTGGAGCGCGGGCACGCCCTCGTAGGGGCGCAGCGTCACCAGGCCCGGCTCGCTCTCGTATTCGCGGCGCAGGGCCCCGTTCTCGTGCGTGGTGGAATGGTAGTCGCGGAAGGCGACGAGCGGCCGCAGCTCCAGCGTGCATCCCTGCGCCGCGGCGATCAGGCGGCTGGGGCGCGACGCGCTGGTGGGCTTGAGCTCGTACTGCACGACCGTGCTGTTCTCGCCCTGGATCATGAAGACCGCCTTCTCGAGCAGCCAGCCGTCCACCTCGTAGGTGAACACCGGGAACGGGTCCAGGCGGAACTCGGCCAGGAAGCGGTGGCCCTGGGGATGCACCACGCCCGGGTAGCGGTTGGCGGACAGCTCGTAGCGCCGTCCCCCGATCACCAGCGTCTCCTCCAGCTTGGAGAGCAGCAGCGTCCGTCCCACGGGAGGCCGGGTGGCCGCGGTGAGAAGGCCGTGGTAGCGCCGGGTGTTGAGCCCCACGATGGTGGAGGAGGCGAAGCCTCCGAGCCCGTTGGTCTCCAGCCACTCGCGGCGCAAGGCGGTGTCCAGGTTTGCGCACGCATCGGCGCCGAACCGGATCATGGTCGCGCTCCTTTCGGTTCCGTCCCTCATTCCGGCCACTCGTGACGGACTCTACCTGCTCCGCCTCGGCGAGGGAATGCGCGGGGGCGCGGCGGCCGCCCGGATGGGCCTTGACAGCGCCCGGAGGAGGCACGACCGGCAGCGCGCTACAGCGGGGCCACCTCGCAGAACACCTTGATGACGTCCTTGCCCATGGTGAGCGCCTGGAAGAGCTGGCTGTAGTTCTCCAGCCCCTTCACCGGGTGGGTGAGCAGGCGCGCGAGCCAGCCCGGATAGTCCGCCTCGGCCAGCGCCATGTCGCGCACGCCCATCTCGAAGTACTCGCGGTTGGCGTTCACCGTGCCCACCACCACCTTGTTGCCCAGCACGAACTCCAGGTTGATGCGGTCGGCCGGGACCTCCACCTTGCGGTCGCCGCCCGTGACGCTGGAGAGCACCAGCACCCCGTTCTTGGCCAGCGCCTGCATGCCCTCGAACACCAGCGGCGAGAAGCCCGAGGCCTCGAAGATGAGGTCGAACGGCCCCCACTGCCGCGCGCCTTCCATCAGGGGAACCTCGGCGGTGGAGACGTAGCGGGCCCCCAGCGCCTCGACCAGGTCGGAGTTGAGGTAGGGTCGCAGGGTGCGCCCGAAGGTGACCACCTCCAGCCCGCGCAGGCGCAGGGCGAGCGTGGCCAGCAGGCCGATGGTGCCGGCGCCGGTCACCGCCGCCCGCCGCGGCCGCCACACGCGCAGGCGGCGCTGGATCTCGTAGGCCTGCGCGATGCCCTTCTCCACCACGGTGGTCGGCTCGAGCAGCACGCCCACCTCGCGCAGCTCCTGCGGCACCTTCACGATGTACTCGGGGTCGTCCACGTAGTACTCGGTGAGGTAGCCGTGGCGCAGGTTGATCCCGCGCTCGTAGTAGGTGTCGTCCGTGGTCATGTCGTAGGTGCCGATGCGGTCGTAGAGGCTTCGACCCGGCCGGCGCACCGTGGCCACCACGTGGTCGCCGGGTTTCAGCTCCGTCACGTTCGGCCCCACCGCCTCCACCCGGCCGAAGCTCTCGTGGCCGATGACCAGGAACTCGTAGCCCGGCGGCGGCGCGCCGTACTCGGCGGCGTTGATCTCCTTGTCGGTGCCGTCCACGCCCACGCGCAGCACCTTGACCAGCACCCCGCGCCCGTCGGGCACGTCCTCCACCGAGGGCTTGGGGAGCCGGGCCAGGTGGACCGAGTTGGCCTGCCCGGGGAAGACGGCCACGGCCTTCATGGCCGGGGCTTCGGCCTGGCCGCGCCCGGCCGCCTGCGTGCGCATCATGACCTCGCTCATCGTTCCACCACCTCCATGACGTGGCCATCGGGATCGCGCACCAGCAGGCCGCGGCCGAAGCCGAGCTGGCGGTCGGGCATCGTCACCACGCCGGACGATACCAGGGGATCGCCCCGCTCGCGCAGCCGGCGCGCCGCCCCGTCGAGCCGGCGGGTGACCAGCGTGGTCTGCCAGTGGACCAGGTCGTTGGCCTTCTCGTCGCCCGGCATGGGGCGGCCGTCGCCGGGCGCCAGGTAGTGCAGGAACTCGATGGCCGGCCCCGAGACCGCCCGCAGGCCGGTGATGCGCAGCCGCGCGCCGAACACGTTGTTGAGGTGCTCCTGCTCGGTGCCGTAGTTCTCGCTCTCCCCCGCCACCGTGAAGCCCAGCGCGTCCCGGTAGAAGGCCAGGCTCCGCTCCGTGTCGCCCACCACGATCGCGGTGTGGTCAATGCCCAGGAAGAGCCGGTCGGTGGGGCGGTGCCACTTCGGCGCGCCCTTGCCCGGCGGGAAGCTCAAGATCTCCAGGGTGTGGCCGTCGGGGTCCTTGAAGTAGAAGGCCCGGATGCCGCCCGCGTTCTTGTTCCAGTCGGGCAGCCGCTGCGGCCCGGTGGAGGCGTGCTCCACCTTGAGCTCGCGCAGCCGCCGGTAGGCGCGGTCCATGTCGGCCACGATGATGGCGACGTGCTGGAAGGAGCGGTCGTTGCTGCGCGAGTCCGCCGGGCGCGGCCGCCCGCGCGGGGCCAGGTACTCGGTGAGCTCGAGGGACTCGTCGCCCAGCTTCATGCGGACCACGCGCATGCGGCAGCCGAACACCCCCTGCAGGTGCTCGTAGGCGTCGCCCCACACCTCAACGTCCGAGACCTTCTCGAAGGTGAGCGCCTTCGAGTAGAACTCCACCGACCGGTCCAGATCGGAGACGGTGAGCCCCACCGGGCCCACCGCCTCGACGAGCGCGGCGCCGCCG
>JBBIHL010000308.1:0-4304 GCA_037447075.1 Candidatus Eiseniibacteriota bacterium
TCTTCGCGGTCGCCGACCTCCCGGAGCCGCGGGATTCTGATCAATCAAGGCTAGCGTCCCCTACGGACGCCGAGCCACCGCGGAGGAATCGCCGCCGCCGAGCCTTGCTACCCCGGTTCACCCCGCGCATCCGAGCACGAAGTCCACCTTCCAACCGGGGAGGCCGCGCCATGAAGCGCGCCGCATGGGTCGTCTCGTCATCCGTTCTGCTGCTGGCGGCGCGTCCATCCGCCGCGTTCCCGCCCCCCACGATCCTGGGCCGCGCGCCGGAGTACCTCGTCATCACTGCCGACGAGCTCGCCTCGGAGTTCGAGCGCCTCGCGGCCTGGAAGACGCGCACCGGGGTGCCGGCGGCCGTGCAGACGCTGTCGCGCATCGTGGCCGGCTACCCGTCGGAGCCCGACGACGCCGCGCGCATCCGCCGCTTCCTGCAGGAGGCCCAGGCCGGCGGGCCGCTGCGCTGGGTGCTGATCGGCGGCGACACCGAGGTCATCCCCGCGCGCCTGGCGCGCACCACCTTCTTCGGCGGCGCGTTCATCCCCACCGACCTCTACTACTCCTGCCTCGAGGGGGACTGGGACGCCGACGGGGACGGGCTCTACGGCGAAGGCTACCTCTCCGCGCAGGACCCCGGCGACGACGCCGACCTCACGCCCGAGCTGTTCGTGGGCCGCGCCCCGGTGCGCAGCGCGGAGGAGGCCAGGATCTTCGTGGAGAAGACGATCCGCTACGAGCAGCATCCGACCGCCGACTTCGACCGGGCCGTGCTGGCGGCGGCGGAGGTGCTGTTCCCCGCGTCGTGGTCGCCGGGACAGCCCGTGCAGCTCGACGGCGCCGCCGTCGCCGAGGAGGTGCTGGCCCACCTGACCGGCAGCCCCGGGCTCGAGGCCACCCGCTACTACGAGAACTACGCCGACCCGGCCTGGGTGCCGGGAGCGCTGCCGGAGACCCGCGCGGCCGTGCTCGGCGCGCTCGAAACGGGTTTCAACGCGGCGATTCTGGTGGGCCACGGCGACGCCGACAGCATCTCGCTGGCCGACGCGTTCCTCACCCGGGCGGATGCCCTGGAACTCGCCAACGCCGGCCGGCTCACCAACGTCTATGCCTCGAGCAGCCTGCCGGCCGCGCTGGACCAGGACTGCGTCGGCGAGGCGTTCCTGCGCGCCCCGGGCGGCGGGGCGGTCACCTTCATCGGCCCGACGCAGGCGGACTTCCCGATCGCGAGCCGGATCTACGCCAGCGAGTTCTTCCGGCTGGTCTACCGGGCGGGGGTCGATGCCGTCGGAGAGGCCCTGGCCCGCCAGAGGCTCCCGTTCCTCCCGTTCGCGACCTTCGACGGGGTTCACCGTTGGACCCAGATGAGCTATGTCCTGCTCGGGGATCCGGAGCTGCACATCTGGACCGGGGCGCCCCCGCTCCAGGTGGAGTACCCGGCCGGCGTGGACCTGGCCGACAGCGCATTCCGGGTAAGGGTGACGGGCGGAGGGCTGCCGCGCGCGGGGGCGCGCGTGACCGCCTATTGGCCGGACCGCGAGCTGGGCGTGGCGGAGACGGACGACGCGGGAACGGCGGTCGTCCCCTTCCACTCCGCGTTGCCCGGCAGCTTCTACCTGACGGTGACGGCAGGGGGGAGCGAGCCGTACCTGGGGACCATGGAGGTGCTGGGGACGGTGGGGCGGCCCCGGGACGAGCTGGCGGGGCGTGCCTCCCTGGAGGCGCCCCGTCCGAATCCCGCCCGCGCTTCCGTCCGGCTCGGCTGCTCGGTGCCGGCGGGGGTCGCCGGCGAGCCGTTCGAGCTCGCGGTCTACGACGTGAGCGGGCGCCGGGTCACGACGCTGGCGGCCGGCGGGGCGCGGGCCGGCCGGACCGAGACGACCTGGGACCTGCGGGATCACGACGGCCGGCCGGTGGGCGGCGGTCTCTACCTCGTCCGCCTGACCCTCGGGGACCGGCGCCTCGCTCGCCGCCTCCTGGTGCTGAAGTAGGCGCCGCACCCGCCGCGCACGCCGCGCATCGGCCCCTCGCCCGGGCCGCCGCGCTCATGTAAGATGCGCAGCAGGCGCCCGCGCGAGGGGCCCTCGTCACGGCCCGCGGCGGAGCGCCCGGTCCCCGCGCCAACCGCCCCTGCGAAGGAGACGCACCGCCATGCAGAACCCCGCAACCGCCAAGGAAAAAGGCAAGGCGCTGGAGCTCGCGCTCGCGCAGATCGAGAAGCAGTTCGGCCGCGGCTCCATCATGAAGCTGGGCGAGGAGTCGGCCAAGGTCCCGGTGGAGGTCATCTCCAGCGGGTCCATCGCGCTCGACCTGGCGCTGGGCGTGGGCGGCGTGCCGCGCGGCCGCATCATCGAGATCTACGGCCCCGAGTCCTCGGGCAAGACCACGCTCGCCCTCACCATGATCGCCAACGCCCAGCGCCTGGGCGGCAACGCCGTGTTCATTGACGCCGAGCACGCCCTGGACGCCGCCTACGCCAAGAAGCTGGGCGTGGACATCGCCAACCTGCACGTGGCCCAGCCCGACACCGGGGAGGAGGCGCTCGAGATCGCCGACCACCTGGTGCGCTCGGGCGCGGTGGACATCGTGGTGATCGATTCCGTGGCCGCCCTGGTGCCGCGGGCCGAGATCGAAGGCGAGATGGGCGACTCGCACATGGGGCTGCAGGCGCGCCTCATGTCGCAGGCCCTGCGCAAGCTGGCGGGCACCATCGCCAAGAGCAAGACCTGCGTGGTCTTCATCAACCAGATCCGCATGCAGATCGGGGTCATGTTCGGCTGCTTCCACTACACGGCACGCGTTGTCCTGGCGGATGGCAGCACCGAGAAGATCGGCAAGATCGTGAACCAGCGCATGCCGGTGGAGGTCCTGTCGTACGATCCCGCCACGGGGCGGATCGAGCCCCGGCGCGTGGTCAACTGGTTCAACAACGGGCGCGCCGACCGGTTCCTGCAGTTCGAGATCGAGGGGGGCCCGGCGGGGCGCCGGCGCTTCGGCGTGACGGAGAATCACGTCATTCTCACGCCGCGCGGCCCGGTCCCGGCCGGTGAGCTACAGCCCGGGGACGAAGTGCTCGCTTGCGTGGAGGACTACGCGCTCACCGAGGACCAGCTGCAGCTGCTGATCGGCGGATCCCTGGGGGATGGCTCGCTGCGCAGCACCGGGGCGCACACCGCTCACTTCCGGGTGGGGCATGGCCCGCACCAGACGGACTACCTGAAGTGGAAGCACTGGATGCTGGAGCCCTTCTCGGGTCCGATCCGGAAGACCGGGAACGGGCTGGGCTTCGATACCCTCTCCATGCCGGCGCTGGCCGATCTGCGTTCGGAGCTCTACGACGCGGAAGGGAAGCGCGTGGCCCGCGCCGCCCTGCTCGAGCGGCTCGCCGCCCGGGGCCTGGCCGTGTGGTACGGGGATGACGGCAGCCTTGCCGGGTCCTACGCACGGTGGGGAAAGGGCGAGGCCGTGATCTGGAACAAGTCCCTCGAGGGTGAAGCGCGCGCGCAGGCGGTGGCCACGCTGGAGCGGCTTGGGGTCGGACGGCCGCGCGACGACGGTCGCGGGTTCTGGCTCGACTCGGACCAGACGGCCCGGCTGCATGGCCTGATCCGTTCCCACCTTCATCCTTCGATGGACTACAAGCTGCCGCCGCGGGACCGGGGTCATTTCGACTGGCAACCCGACCTCCACGACGCGCACCTGAACGGGACCCGGCTGGCCGCGCGGCGCTTCCTGCGGGCAGTGCCCGCCCGGGTCTTGAGGCGCTACGTGAAGCCCGAGACCGCTTCGCCGTATCGTTTCGACCTGGAAGTCGAAGGGAGCCACACCTACCTGGTGGACGGCGTCGTGGTCCACAACTCGCCCGAGACCACGGCCGGCGGGCGCGCCCTCAAGTTCTACGCCTCGCTGCGCCTGGACATCCGCCGCATCGCCACCCTCAAGGAAGGCGAGCAGGCGATCGGCAACCGCACCAAGGTCAAGGTGGTCAAGAACAAGGTGGCGGCGCCCTTCCGCGAGGCCGAGTTCGACATCCTCTACAATGAAGGCATCTCGCGCGAAGGCGAGCTGATCGACATCGCGGTGGACAAGAGCATCCTGCAGAAGACCGGCACCTGGTTCTCCTTCGGCGAGGAGCGCATCGGCCAGGGCCGCGAGAACGCGCGCCTGTTCCTGAAGGAGCACCCCGACGTGCGGGCCAAGCTTGACGCCAAGGTGCGCGCCGCGCTGGGCCTGGCCGCGGCGGATGTCGCAGGCGTCCAGGCGACCGGCGGCGCTCCCGCGCCGCGGCCCGCGGCGGGGGCGGCCCGTCC